>NZ_JAVRBQ020000091.1:0-38043 GCF_034531215.2 Nostoc sp. ChiSLP03a | reverse complement strand
TAATCTAATTCAGTATTTGTATTTTTGAGTTAATTGAGGTGGCGGTTGCGCGACGTGCAACCGCCACTTCGTCCTGAACGAGCGCACGACTATTCAAGTGCAAAGTACCCACAGCTTGATAACCCGCAACTTGGGTTACTAAATGAATTTCCTAATTATTTTTCGCGTTTACAATCAAACTTTATTTCCTGCGACTATGATTTCAGATACCAAAACCATTTTTGCTATCTTGACTGATAAAAGGTCTACCATCGACTGGAACCAACTGCTTACCGAAATCTTGACTGCTTTCGATTGCTCTACAGCTACCATCCATACCCTAGATAAAGACAGCCAGTTATTGCACCTAAAGGCTTACCAAGGCATTCCAGAATTGCTTTTGCCTAAAATGACGATAATTCCCACTGGCAAAGGGATGGCTGGTGTCGCCGCTGAACGCAAGCGACCCGTACAGATTTGCAACCTGCAAACCGACGAATCAGGAGTGGTTAGACCCTCAGCAAAAGAAACGAAGGTAAAAGGTTCTATGGCAGTGCCACTGATGCTGAATGGTCAATTGCATGGTACTTTGGGCATTGCAAAGCCAGTTCCCTACGAATTTATTGTCGAAGAGGAAGAGATACTGATGGAGATTGGAGAGGCTATTAGCCGGAAAATCGTCAGTTAAAATCAAATACTATTACTATTTTTCAAAATACTTCATTGCTGTTTGTACTTTCTCAACTTGTCTGGGTGCTTGCATTTCGTTAAAGAGGGCGATCGCTTGGACAGAACTTTGCCTACTTTGCTCGATTTTACCCATTTTTTTATTAGTCAATGCCAATTGATAATAAGCTTCAGCTAAGTCTGATTTAGCACCAATTTTATCAAGAATTTCTATTGCTTTTGAATGATGAAAAATTGCTATAGTAAATTCCCTCTGTTCTCGAAAAATTTCCGCCAGACAACTTATAGCTTTAGCTTTAATCTGGGTAAAGTTGTTTTCTTCAGCATGAAATATAGCTTGTTGGCAGAACTTAAAGGCTTTTTTGAGATTACCTAAATTTTTATAAGTTAAGCAGAGAGTTACTAAACTATGCCCCATTCCCCATAAAGTCACTCTACTTGACAATGACATAGTATAAAAGGCATCTTCAGCAAGGGAAAAGGCATCTTTTCTGCTACCAAAACGTGATTTTACCAAAGCTAAACAACATTGAGCATAAGCCATGTAATCATCAATATTGCTATTTGCTTCAGCAAGGCTACAAACAGAATTAAAACAATCTTCGGCTGCTTTTATTTCCCATAGTTCTAGTTTACAAAGCCCTGTATTGAACAAAATAGATATTTTTGTTTGCTTGACATCTAATTTGTCTAATACTTCTTCTGATTTCTCATAGCATTCTATAGCTTCTCTAATGCAACCGATAATTCGATATGTATAGCCAAGGATATTGTAAAGTCTAATTAATCTTTCTTGCGATTTTATATCGTCTATTATCCGTTTAATGACAGAGAAGTTTTTCTGGAGCAGTCCCAGTTGGTAAAATGAGCAACCCAAAGGCAAACCTATACTCCACTGTTTACCTCGTCCTTGTAAAATTACATCACCAGCTTGCTCAAAATCATTAATTTCTACATAGTGATAATAAGCTTCTAAAGCAGTCAAAGCATCTGTAATATTTTTGATGTCTGCAACTCTTCGCGTCCAAAATTCTGCGGCTTTTCGGTTGACTAATTCCCATTCTTCACTGACTAACCTTAATCGGCTAATTGCTTCATCACGAATTACCGGATGCAGCCAATATTGTCCTTTTTTTGCTTCTATTAAAGACAAATCTTGCAGAGCTTTAATTACCCGTCTACGTTGTTGTTCTGGTACATCCCAAAGCAAAGATAAAACTCCTTCAATAGGCACTGAAGTAATATCTTGATAACGATAGCATCCTAAGCGACACAACAGGCAATAGGCTTCTAAATCATTCGTTTGGAGTCGCGTAAATTGGCTGGCAACTAAATCTTTTAACTCTCTTTCTATTAATAAATATGTACAGTTCTCCTGCCAATAGGCGTGTATATCACCAGAAAAATCTGTCAATATTGCTCCTCGGAGAATTTGCATTGCTTTGGCATTACCTCCATAAGCTCTACACATTTCACTGAGAATAGTAGAATCACAATTGATATGGTGACGGCTGAAAAACTGTCGCCATGCTTCATCATCTAAACCTTCGAGTGGATAAAGATGAACTTCTACACTAGACTCCCGCAAACGCTCACGACTTGTTACTAAAGTAACTGAATGCACATCTGAATCTGCTAATACTCTCAATAACTCAACATAAGGGCGACGATATTCTAAAAACTTGCCATTTTTATCGAGAGCTGTTTCTAGATTATCGATAAATACCCCAATTTTAGAAGCTTGCTCTCGGAGTTTGCGGCGTAGTCGTTCTAAGCTGATACCAAAGTCACCTCCTGGTTCTTCGTTAAAGTATCGCCGTAGCCATTCTTCAACCACACTTTCCACTGGCGTGAGGTTTTGGATTTCTGTAGCCATCCACAGTTCCAGGACAAAACTAAATTTTTGACTTTTAAAATATTTGCGTGCTAAGGTGGTTTTGCCAACACCACCTTCACCCTGGATGAGGATAACTTTTGCTCCTCGACTAACGAGGGTGTGGAGTTCGGCTATTTGGCGATCGCGCCCTACAAAGTTAGAATCTAAATCTTGGGGACTAGTGCCGTTAGTCGCTAAATTGGCAATATGGAAGATTTTTTGCGACTGTTGGCTTGCTCTAAATCCCTGAACTATCCCTTGGAAGGTTGATTTAGAGACTTTCACTCCTAGCACTTTTGACAGTAAATGCCAAAGTTCTGCACCAACTGATTTTAAATGCGCTTCTGTATAACCACGCCTGCTGGCAATATCCTGGTAAGTCCGCTTTTCATCCTCCCACAAATGCCGCAAGATAATCCTTTGAGCTTTATCTAAGTGTTCTCCCGTCTTGAGAAAAACCAAGTTATCTACAAACTCTAAGGCTTCTTCTGCACCCATTTGCGAACTTGATGTATCATTTGTAATTTATTATAACTATATTTTTACTACTTATTCCTACCTTCCATAGTACAAAATACTTTTTCCTACTCGGTAGGAAACTTACTTTATCAGACTGCAAAGCATTTTCGCCTGTATTACTCTTGTAATTAATACAGGCGAAGTTAAGTTAAGCGCCAAGAAAAGGTGGTTGAGGAGAGATTTAGAGAGCGCTACTACTGCAAGCTTAGTAAATCACAAATGTTATCGTCCCATATTAATTACTCATGAAAGTGGTGTCTACTAAACAGGCGGTGGGTATTAACTAACTAGATTCTGTAGAGCGTATTTACAACTAAGTATATAAGTCTTTACCCTACAGGAGGTTCAATGATGTTAGACAAAGATTGTCATCATGATTGCAATCAGAATCAGTGCCCTTTTGCCCAAGATACGCGTAATCCCAATAGATATGTCTGCCTCAAATGTGGTATTGAGCGAGAAATAAATCAGTATTCTTCTGGTTTTGGCTCGTTATTGCTGTTGTTATTGAGCTTGTTTATCGCATTTCAACTGCTAGTTAATTATGAAAAGCAAAACAATGTACAAAGACAACAACAGTCTTTGAATAATTCACCTAACAACGCAATTATCCACTTGTAAAACTAATACTGTTGATTCTCTATAGCCTCATTTTTTCAGAGGTGTAGGGGAATAAAAAAAATATTCCCTGCCAAAAATTTAGCTAATTTCGTGAGTAAAAACATGGACGCAAATCAGGATACGCTTTTATTTCGCTTTGCCTCTAAATCCTTGAAATATTTTTTGTTGGTACTATTTGGCATTGCGATCGCTTACGTTTTATCAAGTGGTTTAGGTATCTTACAAATCATACCCATACTGCTGTACCTTTTACAACAGTTTTTGCTTCCACTGGGAATTATCCTGTTGTGTTTAATGACAATAGCAGTCATTTTTGAATCCCTGCGTTAAAAATTGGGGGAGTGGTAAGTTAGGAGTTAGCAGTAGAGACGCGATTAATCGCGTCTGTACAGGAGTTAGGAGTTTGGAGTAAAGAATTAATTGCCTTTCTTGTCTCCCTAATCTCCCTCACTTTCCCCTGGCATCTAAAAACTTCAACTGGTGGTATAAACAGCTAATCTGCGCTAAATTTACACCTACTGCTTGGGCTTTTCGTAATGGGTTGCCGAAAATTGCTTCTATCTCCAAAGGACGATGTTCGTCGTAGTCAATTTTCATGCTGGGGCGGTAAGGTGTCATTTTGACAGTATAATCGAGCATTGTTTGAATGAAGCGATCGTTAATAATTCGCCCATAACTTTTTGCCCCCGCCGCTACTTCATACATCAATTGTTCAACTAACTTGCGGGTGTACTCATACGCCATTAATTCATCTGTTCTAGCGTTGAGAATTACAGAAAGCCCATTGTACGGGATATTCCACACCAACTTTTTCCAACGTGCTAGTAGTAAATCTTCAGCTAATTCAATTGATATACCAGCGCTTTCAAAGTCATCAGCAATTTGCTGCATCCTCTGAGTTATCCCACTAGGCTGATAATTAGGAGTATATTCACTGAAGGTAATTTGCCCATAGTCTAGGTGGTGTATATGCCCTGGCCCCACTTTATTAGAACATAAAAAGCACAATCCACCGATAACCGTTACATTACCAACAATTTCAGCGACTTCCTCTTCTACACCAAGTCCATTCTGTAATACCAACACCACCCCATTGTCTTTAACTACAGGTGGCAACATCTTTGGTAGTAAATGGTTTTGCGTCGTCTTTAATGCCACCACCACCACATCGCATTGTGGCATCTTTTCTACGTCGTTGTAGGCATGGACTTCAGGAAGGGTAAAGTCACCGTCTTTGGACTCTACCACCAAACCATATTTCTTTACCTGTTCGTAATCACTCTTGAGCAAAAAGTGGACATCCAACCCGGCTTTTTGTAATCTTGCGCCATAGAATCCACCTAATGCTCCAGTTCCCAGAATGGCATACGTGCGATCGGACATTTCTTTAGATAACGGAATTTTCCTAGAAACATCATAAGGTGATGTCTGACGAGGGTACGCGTCTAGGTGTAGTTTATTCAACGCCTGATTTTAAATTTATTTTGTTTAATAAAACTTAAAATAGGTTTATTATCCTTTAAAATCTTTTGCAGAGATTTAGGTAAGATATATGGCTGATATTGTTGATATTGCAGTTACGTCTGAGTCGTTTAAAACACTGGTGGCAGCTGTGCAAGCTGCTGGTTTAGTAGAAACTTTAAAAAGTCCTGGCCCGTTCACTGTCTTTGCACCAAATGACGATGCTTTTGCCAAGTTACCAGCGGGAACTATCCAAACTCTGTTACAGAATATTCCCCAGCTAATACGGATTTTAAAGTATCATGTCGTTCCCGGAAAGCTGCTAGAGGCTGATTTGGCACAACTCGGTACGGTTAATTCTGTGGAAGGTTCACCCATTAAAATTCATTCTTCTGATGGTTTTGAAGTTAAAAATGCCACAGTTTTAGCAGCAGATATCGAAGCTGATAATGGTGTGGTACACGTTATCGATACGGTGATTTTACCAGGTTAATTCTGGCTAGGGTGGGTATTTTCCACCCTACCGATCCAAAATCTTTATAATTAACTAACTATTGGTACTATCAAAACGCAACTCAAAAGTTTAGTTTGTGTTATGTTTGCAATGTGAGTACTCACTGTTATGTTAATGTAAATTTCGTTGTTTTAAAATAAATTAAATTCTTAAAAAGCCAACATCTATCCCAGGAAATTAATGCTCGATTTTAACACTTTAGCTGAGTTCTCTCGTGGCAACTGCGTAAGCATTTGTGCATTTCTCGTACCAGCGAACTTACTTGTCACAATTTTAACGATGAGCCTAGTTGCCTTACGTTGTCCATCGACTCAAGTGTGGCAATCTGCTGGAATCGCTAGCTTTTTCGCTTCTGTAATGATACTGCACGTATATACTTGGTTCATGATTGGTGTGGTGATGGCTCCTACTTATATCTTGATGTGGCTAGCAATCAGTTGCTTAGTAACTAATTTTGCAGCAATTCTTTTTCAAAGACGCTACAGCAACAGCCCTAGTCTTTCCAACTGAAGTCTATCAGACATCTATGGATGATATTTTCAGCAAATCAATCATCATTCGATCGAATAATTACTAATTCGTAATTCGTAATTAAAGAGGGTTTAAGCCCCCACCATAATCTCTGCTGAAGGGTGGTAAACAAGATAGTGGAGGGTTCAAGCCCCAAAGGAATTGCAACTACGAATTACGTTAGCGTAGCGGTAGCAAATCTGCAAGCGTCATTATCAATTGCGAATTATGTTGACGCTTCTCCATTCATGCTCAAGGATGGCATATAGCCAAGAGTCTTGCCATTCTCCCTTAATCCAATGGTGTTCTCGCAAATACCCTTCCTGCTGCATTCCGATTTTTTGCATAACTCTTGCTGAGGCAATGTTTTCTGGGTGACAAGTAGCAAAGATGCGATGTAAGCCTAACTCATGAAAACCAAATGATACAACTGCTTTTACAGCTTCAGTTGCATATCCTTGTCCCCAAAATTCCTTAGTAAAAGAGTATCCAATAGAGCCTATTTGGTTGTCAGTATCCCGAACGGATATACGACAGATACCAATTAATTGCTTTTGGGGTTTTAAAGTCACTGCCAAGGCAAAATGCTGACGGGGTTTTTCGCCTTGCAATGAAATCTCTTTTTGCAAAAAGTTTTTGGTATCTTCTTCAGTATTCGGGCCAAAAGTCAAGTAACGCACAACTTCAGCATCAGCAGCATATTGATGAACCTCTTGCCAATCTGATTCTACAAAGTCTCGCAGTATAAGACGTTTGGTTTCTATTGGGATCATTTGGGAAATTCTGCACGTAACTGACTGACTACCCGATCTAGTCCTACGGAATGGGCGGCTTTGAACAATAAACGATCGCCTGCTTGCACAAATGTCTTCAACCTAGCCACCAACTCGGCATGAGTTGCAAAACACTCCGATGCAACACCCTCTGCACTAAGAGCGATCGCTTCGGCATCTTGTCCATCTACCAAAACCAACAAGCCGTCTAAATTCAACTTTCGTACTGTTTCTCCCACTAGCTGGTGCAACTGCTGCGATCGCTCTCCCAATTCTTTCATTGCACCCAATACGGCAATTTTCCGCTTTCCGGGTGTATCTGCCAATAATTGCAATGCTGCAATCATAGCTTCTGGTGCAGCATTATAAGTTTCATCTAAGATTACCACATCGTTGGGTAAGGTAAATCGCTGCGATCGTCCTGTGGGCATATCCACGATCACACCTGATTTGAGGGTTGCCCAATCGATCCCTAAAACCTTTGCCACCGCTAAAGCTGCCAAGAAATTAGTCGCATTATGACGACCAGCCAAAGGTAGAGGTAGTTGGATTCCTGCGACTTCCACCTGGTCGTTATCAATTAACTGCCCTTGAATATCTCCACCAGAAAAGCCGTAAGTCAAAACTTCTCCCTGCCAAAATTTCGCTGCTGTGGCCATTAATAAAGGATTGTCGTGATTGAGAATTGCTACACTATCAGCAGACATTTCGGCTAACAACTCACATTTTGCCTCAGCGATCGCTTCTTCGGAACCGAGTAACTCAATATGCGCCGTCCCCACATTGGTAATTACTCCAATTGTTGGCCGCGCTATTTGCGTCAGTTCGGCAATTTGTCCTCTACCGCGCATCGCCATTTCAATCACGGCGTAATCGTGTTCTGCGCCAAGTTCTAAAAGAGTTTTTGGAACACCGATTTCGTTGTTGTAATTTCCATAAGTTTTGTGAACTCGTCCCTTTGTTCCTAAAACTGCGGCGAGCAATTCTTTGGTTGTAGTTTTACCCACCGAACCGGTTACACCAATTACAGGAATATTAAAGCGATCGCGCCACCATCGGCCAATTTGTTGATATGCCTGGAGGGTGTCTTTTACCTGTAGTACCGGAAAACCAGGATTTTCGTATTCAAAATCTACGATTGCAGCTATTGCTCCTTTTGCGATCGCAGTTGGCACAAATTCATGTCCATCAAACTTATCGCCTCGGAAAGCGACAAATACTTCACCCGGCTTCAAGGTACGGCTATCTGTTTGGATACCGCTAGTTACTTGTGTTAATGCAGTTTCAGATAAGTTTACAGAGTGGGCCAAAATAATTTCAGCCAGTTGGGTTAAGGTGACAGAACAAAGCATAAACAATTGATAATTTATTTAAAGTTGAAAATCATAAAAGCAAAAAATAGTGGCAAAGAAGCTTAACTTCCGTGCCACGCTTTATTTATAAGCTACTTATACAGTTTAATCAAGTAAGGACAATGGGCATCACAAGTTATGTTCGATCGCCCTATGCACGATTTTTAATCAAGATTACTTGTATAATTTGTATTGCTATCTCACTCGAAACCCCTAAAGCTTGATATAAATCAATTAAGAAGTTTTTTTCTTCTTCAGGTATAATACCTTCAGCTAGGACAAAATCGGTGGCTACTGTAAAGGCTGTTTCTCGCAAATCTTGAGATAGATAATCTTTGGCTGCATTAAACAAAGCATTAAAGTCATCACCTTGGAGAATGCTCAAAATTTTTTCAAACAGCCTGTTCATCATTTCATGAGAATAACTTTTAAAAAGTTTCATCCGAGACAGCACAGAAATGATAGAATTTGCTTGCTCAACAGAAAGATAACCGTCTGAAGCCGTTGCCGTTAATATAATGACAGCAAAAGCTTCCGCTGGACTGAGTGCTGCTTGGGCTTGGCTATCTGTACCCAACACAGCGTCGAATAGACCCATTGTAGTAGCTCCTTGGTTAGAGTCCCAATAGCGTTAGTGTTACCTGTATGTTTGGTAGATTTACAGGTAACACTGTGACGCTTGAGACTTTCATCCTTTAGTGTTCCCAGGATTGATTCACGGCGAACACTCGTATCCAAAGGTTTTTGGCAGGAACTACATTGCCATCCGTAAACTTAGCGTTCTCCGGTCTTTTCTATTGTCTCAATTACCGCCAGACCTATACCAGAAGCTGCCATTAACAGTACTACTGAGATCAGATAGGCGTTGGTCAGCATTCGTAAGGCTTCGTCGAAAAAAATATAGGTGGTCATTGCTTCACCTTTTTAAATTTGTGCTGCTTGTGCTTTTTATTTCTCCACACCCCGATAGGTGAATTTCGCTGAGAAACTGCTAGCAATTGCATCTTAACAAAACTTTAGCTCTTTCAGAACCCCGCTGAAAATTTTTATTTCTGAAGATTCTATGAAGTTTATAAAAAAGGAATGGGGAATGGGGCATCCCTTCTCTTTCTCTACGAGACACACTCGCGTTCGCTCAGGGTAAGCGGGATTGGGCAAAACAACTTTCTCGCTGCAATTTCCCTTGCTCCTGCTGTGATTTGGCTCAACTAATGACACGCACTAGGTGGAATCACACCATATCTTGCCACGATTTTTTTCTATGACTATTTTGTAGCTGATGGATAAGCCCATACCAGTACCTTTGCCGATGGGTTTCGTGGTGAAAAAAGGATTAAAAATGCGCGATCGCACTGTTTCAGGTATCGCACAACCATTGTCGGCGATCGCAATTGCACCAACTACAATCCTTAACAAGGAAACACCAACAAAGCTTGCAACCAGTTTGTGAGAAATTTTCATAACTGTATGTCAGCTATAACCGCGTCAGTATTCAGTGTTCCCAAATTTTTGCAGAGAATTTAAGCTATTACCTTGGTAACTGCGATCGTCGGTATATATATCAGGTATTTTGTGAAATGGGATAAACAAGACAAGCTTAAAGTAAACAGCGTTCAATCGTCGCTACAACTGATTGAGAAAGAGTATCGAAGTCATAACCACCTTCTAAGCCAAACAGAATTTTACGAGTTAGCCCCAAACAATAATCAGTAAATAAAGCGTAGTCTTCTGGCTGTAAATTAATACTTGCCAAAGGATCTTCTGCATTGGCATCGTAACCAGCACTAATAATTAGTAAATCTGGCTGGAAGTTGGCTAAAAACGGTACTACCTGGTTTTCAAATAGTGGCTGATATACAGCAATATCACTACCAGGGCGTACTGGTAAATTTAATACGTTATTGTGAAAGCCGCGTTCCGTCGATCTTCCCGTACCGGGATAGCATGGGTACTGATGTAGAGAACAATAGGCGATGCGTGCTTCAGTTTCAACGATCGCCTGAGTACCATTACCGTGATGTACATCCCAATCAAGGATGGCGACGCGGTTAATTCCAGGTTGTTCTAGAGCAAATAAAGCGGCGATCGCGGCATTAGAAAATAGGCAAAAGCCCATCCCTGCATCACTTTCAGCGTGATGTCCTGGGGGACGCGCTAGTACAAAAGCTGGATTAGCCGACCGTAACACAACCTCAACTCCATCTAACCATGCACTGACTGCCAATAATGCCACATCATAACTGCGTGGGGAAACTGGCGTATCTCCATCCAAAGGGCCGCCGCCACTAGAAGCGATTTGCCATAGTTTTTTGATATAGGCTGGGCTATGTGCTCTAACCAATGAAGACATCAGCGATGGCTGTTCTGATGCTGGCGTAGGCAAGTGCCAAGTGATTTGATCTGCAAAGATAGCTGCTTTGAGGGCATTTGCGATCGCACTTAAACGTTCTGGTTTTTCGGGATGGTATTTTCCAGTCTTGTGATCTAAAAATTCGTCGGAATAAATGACTGGTAGCATAGGACGAAAAAGGTCGGCAGCAAGACAATGAATTTTATTGTATCCTCACTGGTACCAAGAGTTTCCCTTGTATTAGATCGTTGGTCGTTTACTTTCGAGGACTTCTGTTGCTTTCTGTTCAGAAAGTGGGCGGTAGAATAAAAAACCCTGTACCTCCTCGCAGTTGATAGATTTCAAAAACTCCAATTCCTCTTCCTTTTCTACCCCTTCGGCTGTTAACTTTAATCCCAAACTGTGTCCCAAGGTAACTATGGCCTGGATAATATGAGCTACTTTGGTATCCTGCGTCAAATATTGAATAAAAGATTTATCTATTTTCAGATTGTGGAGTGGCAAAAGCTGTAGGCGCGAGAGCGAGGAATGACCTGTACCAAAGTCATCGATGGAGATATAAACACCCATCTGCTGTAGCTCCTCTAACACCCTTCTGGTAAAACCCAAGTCCTCAATCGCTGTGGTTTCCATAATTTCTAATTCTAAAAAGCGCGGCTCCAGACCCGTTTGTTCTAAAACCTTAGCTATAGTCTCTACCAATTTGGGTTGACGGAACTGCTTCAGAGAAAGATTGACAGCGATCTTAATCGGTGGCAATCCAGCATCTTGCCATGCTTTATTTTGGCTACAGGCCGTCTGTAGAGTCCATTCGCCGATGGGGACAATTAATCCACTTTCTTCAATCAAAGGAATGAATACACTGGGGGCAACTAATCCCATCTCTGAGTGCTGCCAACGCAAGAGAGCCTCCATACTAGTAATTTCTCCTGTGGCAATGTTCACACGAGGCTGATAGTAAAGCTTAAATTCGTTGCGTTCTAGGGCATAGCGCAAGCTCTTTTCTAAAGTCAGGAGTTCAGGATTTTTAGCACTCAGAGAAACACTGTAAAATTGATAGTTATTCCGCCCTTTGTCCTTGGCGTAGTATAAAGCCGCATCTGCGTGCTGGATTAGGGTTTCGGTATCAGGGCTGTTGCGATCGAGTAAGGCAATACCGAGGCTAGCAGTTACATAAAGTTCATGCTCTTGGAGATGAAAAGCATCCTCTAAGGCTTGTAAGATTCTCTGCGCCACCAAAGTTACCTCTTCAATATCATTGATTCGTGGAAGTAAAATAGTAAATTCATCGCCTCCCCAACGGGCTACAGTGTCTCCATCTCTGAGTGAGTTTTTTAATCTTTGAGAGACGCTTTGTAACAATTGGTCTCCCAGAGTGTGACCCAGAGTATCATTAATCACCTTGAAGCGATCCAAATCGAGGAAAATCACAGCTAAACTTTCGCCATTTCGAGTGGCGTTGGGCAGAGTTTTACTGAGCAACTCGTTAAATAGTAGACGATTTGGCAACCCTGTCAGCAAGTCATGGAGGGCTTGATGGCGAATCTTTTCTTCTACTTGCTGACGTTGCCGCGCACCAATGATACTGGCGGCCATGGTCAAAAGAGTAGATTCTTCATGCTTTGACCAATGACGTTCAAAGGTGCAGTCTGCCAAGCCAAGATACCCCCAGAAATGATTATCCAAGCGAAGAGGTACCAAGAGAAGGGATTTAATGCCATCTCGAATCAGGAATTCTTGTTCGGCGACAGGAAATTTTTGAGTGATGCCGCTAATCGACTGGCCGCTAGAGAGAACTGTGTACCAACGAGCTAATTCAGGAGCTTGATAAAACTGATTCTGCCAATTGTGGAGGGTAGATTTAATCCCAGATTGTGTCCATTCAAACCGTAGGCTGACTGCCATTTCCTCTGTAATAGGATGGAGATGGTTCTGAAAGAGATAGGCACGATCTGCCTTGGCAGCTTCACCCACTACCGCTAGAGCTAGATCGATACCAGTTTCGTAATTCATTTCTCCTAGCAAATAATTGGCAGCTTCTGCAACTGCTTGTAGCAAGCGATCGCGCTGGCGTAGTTCGGCTGTAGCTTGCTTTTGCTCTGTAATATCTCTAATAATAAAAGTTCTAATTAAATCACTTTCCGGAAGATAAAGTACGGATTGTTCAAAAACTTCTGTACCTACTTCCACCTCGCGCACAAAAGAATTGTTTTCTAGATTTTTAGCTCCAATCAACAGTCCCGTTAAAATTGGGTGTTCTGTCCCAACTTCCCTAAGATTGGGAAACTTGATCGCTGCGGCTGGATTGAGATATGTAATTCTTCCCTCGAAATCCATTTCAATAATTGAATTGGGGATGAGTTCAGGAAAGGATGCTAGGCGAGCTAGAGCAGACTCACTAGCTGCTTCAAAGCCAGGATCGATGGCTAAGGTTTGAAACGGATTGGCAGGACTGGCTTGCTCTGATAAAAAACCAGATAAGTCTTCAACATCAAAAGATTCAGAAAATGCTTGTTCGGAAATATTGGAAATAGCATAATATTTAGCCTGAGCTTTATTACTACCAAAAGCAATGATATCTCCATGCCTAAGATTATGAGAAAAGCATTTATTACCATTCACAAATAAGCCATTAGTACTTCCTTTCCCCTTATAGTTACCATCAATAATCTGGAAGCCGTATTGGTCAGTTTCTGGAACAGTGACTCGCAATAAAATTGCATGTTGCATTGATACCGATCGGGAAGCCAAGACAATAGTGTTTGCAGGATGCCGCCCTAGAGAATAAGTAGTCTCTCGCAGGGCGACAGTTCGCCGTCCTTCCAGGTCTTGGATGACCAACAGATGGCGTATTTTTTCCCGCTCATTTCCTCGCATGGCTGTTCCTCAAATTTTTCATATAATTAATATTTATGTCTTAGTCTGAAAAAGACTGCTCCTATAAGTCCAGAATTTCCGGCTGCACTTATGGGAAAACTTGCTCAATCAAAGTTCTCACCATTTGCGTAGGCGAGCATTTACCGCAGGCATCGCAAAATTGGTATAAGGGTGTAAACGAGCTTTTACCTTCATGATTGACCGCACTCAGCACTCTTCTTTTTATAGAATGAGTTGGCTAATTATTCAATCAGTTTTTGTAGTAGAAATTATAGTTTTTTCTCTACTCATAGATAAGTTATAAACTTTGTTCCTTCATCTATATCATTTAACCTTGTCTTTCTTAGGATACCCAGATTAACAATTCAAAATTAAAATTTGAAAATTGTACCCTTACAGGGAAGCAAGCTAGGCGTAACGTGATGTTGCAGCAGCCTCTTGTAGAGAAGAGAGTTACATAAGAAAATTTCAAAGCCGACTAAAACTGAACAAAGTCGGAGCCAATGCGCCTTCGATCTCAGTGTAGATTTTGGCGTTAGTCTCTCTTTGCAGCTATCTATTAGTCACATGTTTTTTAAGACTTTATAAAATACCTAATCTCCGACCTCATAAACTTAGAGACTTCTTATGTCCTATATATAGATTATTAGTTCAATAAATTAGGGATATAAGATAGAGAAGTATGTTTAACTTTTCCTTTCCCCGATCGTGGGGTTGAAAAAGTGAGCATTGATTGAGTATGGTTAATGAGTACGAATTAATACCTGTTATTCACAATCGAATGCTGAAAGTAAGTGTTTTGAGCATTGGATGAGCATTTTAGAGAGAGTGAAGGCTGAAGTGTTGACATTATGTCGGTTTATCGTAATCTGCAAGAAACTCACTTAAATCGTGCCCGCGCCAGTCTCAGACAAGCGCTTTCTTGGTATGGATATCTTCGCAAGTCAGGACAGTTATCATCTAACCCAGAATTTGTAGGTTTGATGAAACCGGAATTGGAAGCTTTGAGAGCCACACTCAACAAGCTGGATTCAAACGTCATTAGAATTGCTGTCTTTGGTTTGGTGAGTCGGGGAAAGTCAGCAGTTTTAAATGCCTTGTTGGGAGACAAGATTTTGCAAACTGGGCCCCTGAATGGTGTCACCCAATGGCCCCGTTCCGTGCGGTGGCAGCCCAGTGATAAGGTACTAGTAGAGTTAATTGATACCCCTGGATTAGATGAAATTGAGGGGGAGTCACGTGCGGATATGGCACGAGAAGTAGTACATCAGGCGGATTTGATTTTGTTTGTCGTGTCTGGTGATATCACGCGTACTGAGTATCAAGCGCTGCTGCAATTAAGGCGCTCGCAAAAACCCCTGATTTTAGTGTTTAACAAAATAGACCTTTACCCAGATACAGACAAAGGAGCAATTTACCAAAATTTACAACAATTGGGTGCAGGGAATCCTCAAGCGAAACCTCTACTACCTGATGAAATTGTGATGGTGGCAGCGGAACCAGCAGCAATGGAAGTGCGAGTTGAATGGCCTGATGGGCGTGTCACTTATGAATGGGAGACACCACCACCGCAAGTAGACGAACTCAAAGAGATAATTCTGAATATTCTGAATCGGGAAGGGCGATCGCTTCTGGCTTTAAATGCACTGATCCAAGCACGGGATGCAGAAGCCGCGATCGCTCAAAAAACCATCGATTTACGCGAAAAGGAAGCCGAAGAAATTATTTGGCAATTTACCAAATACAAAGCCTTGGCAGTAATGCTCAATCCCATCGCCTTCTTAGATATCCTTGGCGGAACTGTTGCTGATTTAGCTTTAATTCGCGCTCTCGCTAGATTGTATGGTTTGCCGATGACTAGCTATGAAGCCGGGAAAATTTTAAAAACGATTTTATTTAGTTCTGGCGGTTTGCTACTTGGAGAACTAGGTAGTAGTTTGCTTTTGGGTTTAGGTAAGAGTACTGCCGCAATAACTAGTGGTGACAATCCCAGCAATATTACTGCTTTTGCTGGCAGCGCGATCGCTCAAGCTGGTATCGCAGGTTATGGCGCATATTCTGTTGGCAAAGCTGCCCAAATCTATCTCGAAAAAGGCTGCACTTGGGGACAATTAGGCGCTAGCAGCGTCATTCAAGAAATTCTCTCTCAAGTTGACCAAAATACAATTCTGTATCGTTTGCGACAAGAGTTAAACATAAAGTATTGAGAATAATTAAAAACTGCTATCTTTTTGTTACCGTTTATAAGCGTTTATCAACTTCTATCAAAGTCTTCTGACAATTAACTGACATTATCAATTTGGGATGCAAGATTGAAAACATGACGACCTCTACTTGCGATCGCAACTAGTAGAATTCCCATACCTTTTTGAATCTAAAGATGACAAGAGGGTAATCCCACTCAATTTTGCGAAAAAGATGGCGGTGTTTACCACTACTTATTGTGGGAAGCCTATCTAAACTAGAAATGTGAGCTGACTAAGGTCATTAAAAGCTCGCAGCTAATAACTCTGTCTGTAAATTAAAGGTGAAAGTATCATGACAACTACCCTAAAATTTGAAATTGCTGGGGCGGCAACTCTAGAAGAAGCCATTACTAATGCCATTACTGAAGCCCGGACAACTTGCGATCTAGATGGCAGCAATTCTGCTGGTTGTGCTGTAGCGTGGGACATTGTAGAAGAATTGCAGGCCGAAAAATCTCACCAACATCAAGCAAAATCCAAAAAAACCTCTTTGGAAAATTACTGCGATCGCCATCCAGATTCCGTAGAATGTCTAATCTACGACCTTTAATAAGAAAGAATTCAGGAGTCAGAATTCAGTATGAATTAAAGTCCAAGTGGAGATGAGTGGGTTTAAGTTCTCACTAATTGATTCTGAATTCTGCATTCTGAATTCTGCATTCTGCATTCTTTTTTAACTCTTGCGTAAATCAGTTGTTGCTGATTGCGTTATTCGCTTAATTGCTTCTAAATCAAGTGGTGGTGTTTCACTTTCCATTGCCAACCACAAAAGATATTCGATATTCCCAGCAGGGCCAACGATTGGCGACCAAGTTAAGCCTTTGTATTTCCATCCTAATTTGTGGGCAGCTTGCAAGACCTGGAAAATGGCATCAGCTTGGTCGTTTGGATCGCGTACAACACCTTTTTTACCCACACGCGATCTGCCGACTTCAAACTGTGGCTTGACTAACAATACAGCTTCTCGGTTAGCTTGAGTTAGTTGCCACAAAGCAGGCAGAATCTTAGTTAAAGAAATAAAAGATACATCAACCACCGCCAAATCAGGAATCGGGTCATTTTCACCATATAACTCATCTGGTCGTAGTTGCCGTAAATTGGTGCGTTCCCGTAAAATCACCCGCGAATCATTCCGCAACCGCCAGTCAACTTGTCCGTAACCAACATCAATACCGTAAACTTGTTTTGCTCCAGCTTGCAAGAGACAATCAGTAAAACCACCAGTAGAAATCCCACCATCTAAACAAATGCGCTCTACTACGGGAATGGCAAATACTGATAAAGCTTTGGAGAGTTTTTCACCGCCTCTAGAAACAAAAGGCGATCGCTCTTTAATATTTATTTGAGCAGCAATATCAACTTCTGTACCAGGTTTATCAACTAACTGCTGATTAACAGTAACTTCCCCCGCCTGAATTAGTCGTTGTGCTAAGGCGCGAGAAGAACATAAATTTAGCTCTACTAATAGTGTATCGAGTCGCTGTTTAGCCAATTAATTAGACTCTCCTGGTAAGATTAAAGCCAAAGCACGATTGATAATTTCTTCTTGGTTAACCAGCTTTTCTAATTCTTGGGCTTCATAACGACCTTCTTCTACTTCTAAGGAAGCCTGATCAATGGCATTTAAATAGGCTTCTGCTAAAATTTCTAACAACTCCTCTGGCGCAAGATAATAGCCTCCAGCTTTACGCCGCTTATTTTCCCGCTGAATTTCCAGAACCGAATTCCGAATTGAGACTTCCCAAGAGCGAGCCGTGCGATTTTCAGCTTGTTGTTTAATTAAATACAACAGCAAAATCACTGCATAGCTACGAATCGTCTTGATGATGTCATTTCGGCTCATTTCTGTTAATTCTTCAACTATAATCAATGCTCCTTGAACATCGCCCTTAACAAGCAAGTCTTTCAGAGTTAATAATTCTTCCATAATCAGCGCCTCAAACATGGGCAACTTCTATTGTGGCTTATAGCGGTTCTAGTACAGATAGGATAGGCTAATGCGTTTCATCTAGGAGCGATCGCTACTTAGTTTATTCCTATACTATTAAGAATTAGCTGACCAAAGCGTTCGGAAAATATACCTTCGTAAACCCGCTTGGGAACTGCTAAATAATAAGAGCAGGTATAAAATTTTCACAGTACTAATTAAATTGTCAAACAAGAATTTTTTGCATTAATAAAAGTAAACGCACCTTGCCAATCAAGCCAAAGTGCGATATGTCTTAAGTCCACTTACGCGAACTTTATTTGTATATTTCTGCGATTTTTAGTCACTAGGAATAGATTGCTAAATATCTATCTCGCTCAACTCACGTGTAATGTGATCGAATGGTTCATCTACAAAAACAGTATTAACCACACCTGCTGCTGCTACTTGCTCCTTAATTAGCTCCTTGAGAATCTGGATACCGCGAACCGTAGGGCCAATAGGTACTCCTAAAGAATTGTAAGTTTCCCGCAGCCCTTGCAGCACTCGTTCATCCAACACATTGGTATTCCCAGCAACTAGCGCATAAGTGGCGTAGCGCAGATAGTAGTCCATATCGCGTAGACAAGCTGCATAACGACGAGTTGTATAAGCATTTCCACCAGGGCGAATCAATTCTGGTAGTTCTTCAAATAACTGTAAACCAGCTTGCTTGACAAGTCCAGCCGCATTAGAATTTATCGCCGCCGCTGCTTGTACTCTTGCTGTACCACTATCAAAGTAAGACTTTAGGCTATCGATCGCATTCCGATCAAAATACCGACCAGCTAGGTCATAATTCTTAATTAAACTTGTTACCGCATCGCGCATTCCTTCTTCTCCCAATCATTGCTATTTATGGTTTGATATTTATTTGGCTGCACTTATGCACCAGTAAAGTTTTGTGCTATTAAAAATAGATTCGGCACAAAAACAATCTATCCACTACATAAGGATTTTATGTCAAAGTTGACCCCTATATGATGAACTTTCCAGTTTTGTACAGATGATCGCCGAAAGGTTAATATAACCTGATAATCCAGATATCTGTAGTGCAAGCTACAAAATCAGCTAATGTCTAGTATTTAAGATATTTCTGGTGTGTCACGGCCTGATTGAGATCGGCAGGGTTAGGATGCAATGTAATATTCTGGTTTACTTTAGGAAATTGGTAGAGAAGGAGTAACAATGACAACACCACAAGAAGTCTTGAAATTGATCCAAGACCAAAAAATTCAGCTGATCGATCTCAAATTCATCGATACAGTAGGGACTTGGCAGCACCTCACACTGTACCAGAACCAAATCGATGAGACTGCATTCACTGATGGCGTACCGTTTGACGGTTCCAGCATCCGGGGTTGGAAAGCGATCAACGAATCGGACATGACGATGGTACTCGACCCCAACACTGCTTGGATCGACCCATTCATGGAAGTACCAACACTAAGTATAATTTGTAGTATCAAAGAACCCCGCACGGGTGAATGGTACAACCGTTGCCCACGCGTTATTGCCCAAAAAGCTATAGATTACCTGGTTTCTACTGGTCTTGGTGATACAGCCTTCTTTGGCCCTGAAGCTGAGTTCTTTATCTTTGACAATGCTAGGTTTGCCCAAACCGCCAACGAAGGCTACTACTTCTTAGACTCCGAAGAAGGTGCTTGGAATTCCGGTAAAGCTGGTACAGATAACAAACCCAACTTGGGCTACAAACCTCGCTTCAAAGAAGGTTACTTCCCAGTTTCACCGACGGATTCTTTCCAAGATATCCGTACAGAGATGCTGTTGACGATGGCACAATTAGGTGTACCTATTGAAAAACATCACCACGAAGTTGCTACTGGTGGTCAGTGCGAACTAGGTTTTCGTTTTGGTAAGTTGATCGAAGCGGCTGACTGGTTGATGATTTACAAATATGTCATCAAGAACGTTGCCAAAAAATACGGCAAAACTGTTACTTTCATGCCCAAACCAATTTTTGGCGATAACGGTTCGGGAATGCACTGTCACCAGTCCATTTGGAAAGACGGCCAGCCTCTATTTGCAGGTGATAAGTATGCTGGTTTGAGCGATATGGGCTTGTACTACATTGGTGGTCTTCTCAAACACGCACCAGCGCTGTTGGCAATCACCAACCCTAGCACCAACTCGTACAAGCGCCTAGTACCTGGTTATGAAGCTCCTGTTAACTTGGCTTACTCCCAAGGGAACCGTTCTGCTTCTATCCGTATTCCTCTATCTGGTACTAACCCCAAAGCCAAACGTTTGGAATTCCGTTGTCCAGATGCTACTTCAAACCCCTATTTAGCATTTGCTGCAATGCTTTGTGCTGGTCTCGATGGCATCAAGAACAAAATCCATCCTGGTGAACCCTTAGATAAGAATATCTATGAACTCTCTCCAGAAGAACTGGCAAAGGTTCCTTCAACTCCAGGTTCTTTAGAACTGGCTCTGCAAGCACTGGAAAAAGATCACGCCTTTTTGACCGAATCAGGCGTCTTCACGGAAGACTTTATCGAAAATTGGATTGACTACAAACTAGGTAACGAAGTTAAACAATTGCAGCTGCGTCCTCATCCTTACGAGTTTTACCTCTATTACGATGCTTAATTAAGAGTCGTATCTAACTAAAAAGTAATAAGTAAGTTTTGCCACCCTAGATAAAGGGTGGCTTTTTTTAGAGTTGTCGGCTGAGATATTCACTCAAAAAATCAACCTTAAAACTTAGCTCATGGAAGCATGACTCGGCCCATAAATCATCCGAGTGTTAGCATCTACCTTCCCTTGAATTGGGTTCCAGTAGTGAGATGCTTCTTCAGGAAGACCAAGTTCTTGTGCAGCCCGCATCAGCATTGATTGTTGGCGATTCTTAACTTGCTGATGTTCACGCGCCATTAACGCCCGAGATTTATCTGCGATAGACATAACCATAGCCCTCTTTATTTTGTGAATATATAATTTTTGTTTTCCTGAAACTACTATAGCAAAAATTCTGTAACATAAGCTACTGTTTTAAAAATTTATATTTGCCTTTGCTGACAATTTCAGATATTTTTTCCCAAAGCTGGAAAAATACCCCTAAGCCACCTTTGAGGGGTAAAATCATCTGGCTTCAGGTTGTCTCACCTGAAAAAACACACCTCTCTCAAGACAGAACACTTATTCGTTACTTTTATTTACATTTAAAAGGTCTGACATTTAAGTTCAAAAGTGACTAATTTTTGTAACTTTTACTGTTTTCTTAGGTGAAGCGGCATAGATACAACAGTTGAAAAAAATTAAGTTAGCATTAAATAAAGATTTACAAAACTTTACATAAGTTATGACAGTTACCTACCCACGCAAATTTCAAAATGTTTTGAGTGCCAGAGATATATTGAAACGAGTGGTATGCGATCGCGAAATCCATCTCATTACCCTCAACCGCTACCGTTACAGCGAACAACGCAGTTGCAAAGACCTCACAGAGGTAATTGAACAACTGAATGGACAGCCACGCCAACTAGTGCGGGATTTGTCTCATCACATCTCAGATGAAGCTCGTCATGCCATGTGGCTAACTGACTTGTTGATTGATTTGGGAAGCGATATAGGAACTCCCCCCGGAACTTCCTATATTGATGAATTTGATCGGCTGCTCGACAAAGACATCTACGATCCAAAACACAACCTAGAGGACGGCATGATTGCTGCCTTGGCCGCAATCAACGTCACCGAAAAACGGGGTTGTGAGTATTTCTCTGCCCACATCCACGCGCTTAAACAAGCACCGCAGACAGAAGAAAACATCAAAATTCGGGAAACGATTGAAAAAATTCTCCCAGAGGAAGCAGGACACGTCCGCTGGGGTAATCGTTGGCTAGGAGAACTTGCGCGTAAGAGTCCAGAACATCAGCAAAAAGTAGAGCAAGCCAAGCGAAAATATACTGCAATTGAACAAGCTGCATTTGAATCAGGAATGGATATCACCTTGGGTGCAGAACTACGGCGAGTTGCCAACCTGGTGGAAGTCGCAAATACTATGCCGCTTTGGCAACGTCCTCAATACCTGATGGAGCGCTTACCCCAGACTTTGCTAGCGCCGGAGTTGCAATTTACTAGGATTCAAGCTGCACAAAAGGCTTGGCAGCGAGATCCACAGACATTCATCGAGAAGTTTGTGCCAATGTTCCTCAACGGCATCCAAGGTACAGAAGGTAGCCGCAAGAAAACAACGGTGTAAAAGGGCATGGGGGATTGGGTATGGGGCATTGAAATAATTAATAGTTTTTCTCCCTCATCTCTCCCACTCCTTTTTATTTAACGTGAGTTCGATGAATCTCTCCCTCCCAGCCTCCCTCCCCGAAACCCAAAGGGAGGAGCAACTACAAATTCAGCTTTTTGCTTTCCTCTCCGTGTCGGAGAGAGGTTGGGGGAAAGGTCAAATAAGACTTGTCGAACTCACGTTTCTTTATAAAAAATTCATCTAAAAAAACCAAATGCAAAACTTTGCATCTGGCCTTGGGTGTAAAATAATTAAAAAGACTAAGACGATCTGGCAAATCCTTCTTAACACTTATTTCGTCGGGAGCTATCTACGAGGAGAAGGAACCAAGGGGTAAAAGTAGGTCAAGAATAGTAAATTTGTTAGCAAGTGCAATAAACTTATACTACTTATGCGAATCCCTACTTAAATAAGCAAGAAATGAAACGAAAGGGATTTTATGCTTCGGCAAAAGACGCTAAACAGATGTCAGAGCGGAGAGCGGTCACTTTCTGATCTAGATAATCGGCTACTGGATGTATGAGAAGAAAATTTATTGGGGAATAAAGTGAAGTTGCCCTAAGGCTGTTTCTTCAACAAGTAAAATGTTTGAATTAGATGTACTTTAGATTAACTCATAGCCTAAGTAACATCTATGTTCTAGAGCCGTTGAAGATTGAGATGCAAAGCTTTCTACCGAATATAAGCAACAGTCGTAGAGCTTTTGAGGAGTTGGTAATGCTATCAATCAAAGCACTTAATTTGATTTGCTTTTCGATCGGCAGGATTGAGACCAACTATATATATACAAAGTTTGCAGTTGAAATACTAAGCGATCACTGAAGACTTTCGTGTGTCAACTGTATATATCTTTGCCAGAAAAGCTGTGTAAAAGACGTTAGCACAACATCCTGTTTTCTGGTAATTTTGTTCTTTTGGGAAAAGAGGCATTACCTTACAGTAGTTAAACCACAGCATAGATAGTTCGGACTTTTTGTGTCACTTCTCTGCGCCCACTACCGCGATGACGTGGCGCATCATCTGAAGCTTGTTCAGATGCCGCCGAGAGCCACTGTGACGAAGTAGGCGGGGAAGACAGCCCTGTTGATAAGTGATTGACCATTGCTTGGCAGTTAAAAGCTAAGGGGCCGAACACCAGACTCGAGACTAAAAGTGAAATGGCAGCACGCATAGCAAATGTCTATTTTGGAACTCTCCACTTCACTGATACTTAGCTTTTTGATTAATATCCGGACAATTCATCAAAAAGTATTCTGTTTTACTGAAAATAAACTCTTCTTATCCTCCGTTTAAATGTTCGACTAATAACCAATTACCAGAGTGATTGTAACGACCCCACAATGTAACTAATTGTTCGTGGGGATAAGCGCATAATTGCTCGTCGATATGCGATCGCAAAGTCACAAGCTGCCAATTTTGCCCTTGATATGCGGCTGGTGCTGTGACAGTGAATTTGTATTCCTGCTGTTCCAAGCGGTAAAAAATCCCTTTGAAACAGTTACTTTCCGGAATTAATGGCTTGCCAAAAGCAGATTCAGGGCAATCGCCACTAACTGGATAGGCTTGTGGGTTATCTAAGTAATACAGTTGCCAGTGCCGCCAATCCGAACGATTGGGGGGAAGATTAAACAAAGGAATAATTAGCGCTTTTGAGCGATTATCTTCTAATAAAGTCGTTTGCAGCTTTCTAATAGGTAAATCCCTCGGCTGGCAGTTTAATTCAACACATATCGCCGCCGCCATCCCTGCTGCTTGACCAATGCCCATAACCACAGGTTGTAATCTGGTAGCGCCATTGGCAATATGGGATACAGAAATATTCTTTTCACACACCAAGAAACCATCTGTTGCGGCTGGAATTAGACAACTGTAGGGAATTGTAAAAGGAGTTCCAGTCCAACGCCCTCCCCAGCGGATGGATTTAGGTTGCAGTGGGAATTGAACACCAGGATAATGATGGTCATTGGCGTAGTTACCAACTGCGATTGCATCATTAAATATAGATGCAACTCTACCTTTTGCGATCGGCAAAATATCCTGTTCTCGGACAGTAGTTAGCCCCACCAAGCGGCGGCTTTCCCGGTAATAGGGATGCAATGCAAAAGCTGTAGAAGTGTGAGGAAATACTTTTTCTGCTAAACCATAGCGACGACCAAGCTGTTTTTGGATGAAATGAGCAAAATTTTGGCTGTGCCAGCGAGATTCTTGGATGAATTCACCTCTGGATACATCTGACTCTATCAATCGCCCTACCTCTTCGCCGTAGTCATTGCCACAGATTGGCCAATTCATCATAAACAAGCCACCGGGCAAACGTCCATAATTTAAAAATGTCTCTGCTCCATAGCCATCCCAAGCATCTGTAAACTGTGATGGATTATAGTTAGGCGCAGATGGAATCTCTGGTGCAATAACTTCACCAAAATCCTGCATAATCACTACATAAGTGGGCGCTTGCACAGGATATTTCTGAGTTAAAGAGTTAAAAGTGACTGGAGCGCTGGGTTCTCCCCACTCAGATTGCAATTCCCAACCCCAATGGTAAGGTATGTCAGCTAAAGCTAATAAATCTCCTAATTCCGTGCCATCAAGAATAATCTTGGCTGTGATAGCAAAATCAGCAAAGCGGACACCAGTAATCAAATCACCTTGTCGGAATACCTCTAAAGGCACTTGTCCAGAAATCCAGTGCAAATTGGGCAATTCCTGTACCCAATCTGCAAAAATCTCTGCTCCAATTCGGGGATCGTAACTGAAAAAGCTTACCCAACTGTTATCTAATCCTCCAGGCTGTCGTTGTCGCAATTCCTGCAAAAACGCACCCCATAACCCCGTTTGAAAAGATTCTAATTCATTGCCATCGGGTACAGACACTCCAGCCGAAGTTAGCATTCCTCCCAACCAAGGAAATTCACTTACCAAAATGGTTTTGGCTCCCCGTCGTGCCGCTTGGATAGCAGCCGCAGTGCCACCGGTTCCGCCACCGACAACTAAGACATCAGCTGTATATGTCTGATTAACCATCTTTTAATCTCACAGGAGTTCCGACATATTCTCCTAAAAAAAGCGATCGCATTCCAGTTTTTATTTCAAACTGAGTGCAATCGCGATCGGATTCCTGAAATCAAAAGAGATTATTAGGATTATTTATCAATTAGTGCTTACCTAACTAGAAGTCAAGGCAGTGTTGAGTTAGATTTACTTTGTCAAACCCTCAAACACACCCCTCAAAGCTGCAACAGCATCTTGAGTGCGCGCCCAAACTCCTTGATCTGGGTCTTGACCTGTAAGTTCTCTTGTACCCAAAACTTCTAACACACCTTTCAACTGTTCTTGATGAGCGCGATTTTCAAAGTTCACTTGATTGAGCGGCCCAATAGCTTCTTTCACGTCATCACCTACTACCTGAGAAGCCTTATGGATAATTAAACCAGTCATTACGGCTTGGTGCTTAATCCTTTCGTGAATAGAAACCTTTTGGTACAGTGTCAGCTCATCTCCATCTATTATCCGGTTTACTTGCTCAACGTACTGTCCTATGGTGTCTCTAGGCTGGGCTGAACCACCACCAAATTTTGAAATAACTCCCTCGATCGCTGTGAGGTTTTCTTGGTCATCTTTGAGAAAGTCGTTTAGGCGCTGGCTAATTTCTCGATCGTTGCTTACAGCTGGTAGTAGTTTTCGTTCATTAGCAATTAGCAACTCTTGTATAGCTTTCAAATCTGCTAGCTCTGTAGCGATCGCGCTACGCTTGGTATCATCTAAAGCCACAACCATTTCTAGACTTGCCTCAAATAATTTAGGACACGATTAACTTCTCACAATTGTTTTGCTCAACAAATCCTTCTTGAGATATATTCTCATTTGTTGCTAGAATCGCAAACAGGAATACAGCGAATCTGACACACGTATAAACTTCCAAAAGTCGAGTAGCTGTTCTCCTACAAGCTGATACTGGGAAAAGTGAAAGAAATGCCCTCCTTCTAAACACGACCAGAGGCGATCGCCCTCCTTCAAATGCGATCGCCATCCTTGCAGTGCCTCTGGTTCCACAATAATGTCATTTAAGCTACTACAAACCATCAAAGGTACTGGAACTTTGTTTGCTTTTATACTCATCCTCTCAAACAGAGAATGAGGAGAGAGCGAACAATGTAGGTCTTGCTCCAGCAGATGTGTCAAACTCTTGAGAGTGCGTTCATCCTGATAGCCAAATAAGTTATAAACCATATCAGCCAGAAGCTTTTGGCGATTTAAAAACTGACGGTGAATATAGTAATGAGCTTGCCAATCAACCGCCGCATCAACACCCACGGCTAATAGCGTCAAAGACTTAACTGTTTCTGGATAGCGACGGCTATAGAGTAGCCCTAGTAATCCTCCTGTACTATGACCAATTAGGTGAACAGGTCGATTGCAAGATTTGAGGTAGTCATGAAGCAGAATAACAGCAGCATCTAGTGAACTTACTTCATCTAGGCTTTGGCGATATTTCCACTCTTGGATTGTCACTAGATCGGACAGGTAACGAAGTAGTGGTTGAGCAAAGTATTGCAAACTAGGGCTTGTATTTAACCAAAGAACATCCGGCAGTTTAGACATCCTGATTTTCCTGTAAATAGAATAAACTCTCAATTCACTAATTAAGAATTTTTGTAACTAATAATTACAAGTTGCGATATCTGATTCCAGCTGATTTTTCCAGTCAGACTTATCAGTATGTCAAACCTCTTGTGAAAAGTTATTGAGAAATATATTCAATATATTTTAGAAAAGCTTACAGCATTAGCAAAATTATTGCAAATAATTATTGTTAGTGTGTCAATACTGTTTCTCTGTGAAACACAAAATTTCCCCGCCTATCGGCGTCCCCTTTTTGGGAAGGAGAGCCACTGCTCCATAGTCGCAAAGGCTAATTTTAAGAAGATTTGGTAGAAAAAGACCAGTTATACGAGTGCCACTGTTTCTGGTTTACCGAATAAAAAATCTGCACAGACGCAGCGCAAAGTCGAGACAGCGCTGTTGGTGCAGCGTGTTTGCAGCAGAAGACGGCTTTACCGTCCCAGACGACTAGCGTTAGACCAAAAGCTTCCAAGGGATCTGAACTGTAACAAAGGCTTCTGATGCTCGTTCGCGTAGCGTCTCCGACAGGAGAAGACTCGTTAACACTGCGCTATCTGAACAGAACTTTCCAAGACAAAGTATGCCGAGAAAGAAAACAAAGAGACACAGGTAATCTTGTAGGAGCAAGGAAGTAAGAATTTCTGCATCTTGATAACAAAATAATTTATTTTATTTTTCGGATATTTCGTTTGTGTAGTGTGTATTATAAGATAGTGAATAGAGTGACGGCGTAACGTCCCACAACACAGGAGCAAGTAATCACGATGTCCAGGCATAGCGTGCTTTCAGAGTCTGTAATATCTCCACAGCTAGAAGCTCAATCTATCGAACTGGAGCGCATACTGAGCGTTAAAGGTTCCCAGCCAAAACTGGTAGGAGCTAACGGAGAAAAAATTACCATTCCTGAACCGATTTATCAAGTGCTACTTCAAGTTGTCCACGCAATGGCATCAGGTAAGGCTATATCTATAATTCCTCAACAACAGGAATTGACAACACAACAAGCCGCTGAGTTTCTTAATGTATCACGCCCATACCTGATCAAGTTATTAGAACAAGGTGAAATTCCTCACATTAAGGTGGGTTCACACCGACGGGTTCGTTTTGATGATTTAATGAATTACAAACAGCAACGGGATGTGAAACGCGATCAACTCTTAACTGAGCTAACTCAGATGAGCCAAGAAGCAGGATTCTACGAATAGGAGTAATTCAACCAACAAAATGGCTGAACAGCTTGTTCTCTTAGACTCTTGTGTTATGTTCCCCATGTACCTGCGTGACATTCTACTTCGTTGTGCTAGGGCTGGTTGTTATTTTCCTTATTGGTCACAAGAAATTCTTGATGGTGCAACTCGCAACCTTGTAATTACACAGAAGATGTCAGTTGAGAGAGCAATGAAGCTTGAGACGACAATTAAAGCAGCCTTTCCAGAAGCAATGATTGAAGTACCAGATGGGTTAGCTGAGGTCATGACAAATCACCCTGGTGATCGCCATGTTCTGGCTGCTGCTGTAACAGCTAAGGCTAATATAATTGTTACTTCAAATCTCAAACATTTTAAAGAAAAGGATCTGAGGTCTTGGAATATAAAAGCCAAGCACCCAGATACCTTTCTTACTCACCTTTACGATCTTGACCCAGATTCTATACTTCAAGTAATACAGCGATGGTCTCAAGATTTAAAAAAACCACCTCTGACTTTTGTCGAGCTACTTGATCTGCTCAACAAGGAAGCACCAATATTCGTCAGCAAGGTTTTATGGCATGAATATAGCCAGAGTGTTTTCCAAACTGCTAAAAAAGCTTTGGATAAATTAGGCAAGGAGGCACTAAAAGGGGGCCTATATTTTGAGGGAGAGCGCTATCGACTCTGGCAGAATTGGAGAGTTTTAACAATTACTGCCAAGGACAACCGAGGGGAGATTCTGCGGCTTGAGAATGGTAAAATTCAAGGAAACCTCTCATCAGAGGATATTAAAGCATTCCAAATCTTTGAACAAAGCTTAGAACAAGAACTAGAACAAGCTAAAACACAGAAATCTCAAATTTGATAGCCTAACGTTGACTGCTAATGTTACATCTAGTATCGTTGAGCGGGAAAAAACCAACGTGAAAGCACAGGTATTTAGAGGCGTTAATCAACTGTCTTACGAAGATATCCCAGTTCCAACCTTAGAACCAGATGAAGTGCTGGTACAGGTGCGGGTTGTAGGGTTGTGTCAGTCAGATATTAAAAAAATTCGTTATCCACTTTATGAACCGCCGCGCATTTTTGGACATGAAACTGCCGGCACGATCGCAGCACTAGGCAATAATGTCAAAGGTTGGCAAGTTGGACAACGTGTAGCAGTGATGCACCACATCCCTTGTATGCGTTGCGCCTATTGCCTAAATGATAATTTCTCAATGTGCGAAGTTTACAAGAACATTTCCACTACCGCAGGCTTTAACGCCAGTGGCGGCGGTTTTGCCGATTATGTCAAGGTTCCTGGACATATTGTGGAAAACGGTGGGTTAATTTCCATCCCGGATAACATCAGTTTTGAAGAAGCGAGTTTTGTAGAACCAACTAACTGCTGTTTGAAGGCAGTGAGAAAAGCTCAAATTGCTCCAGGACAAACTGTGTTAGTTACTGGTGCTGGGCCAATTGGGTTAATGTTCATTATGTTGGTGAAGTATTTCGGAGCAAAAGCGATCGCTACTGATTTACTACCCTCTAGAATTGATAAAGCCTTGAGTGTCGGCGCAGAAGCGGCTTTTGATGCTCGCGATCCCGATTTATCTGCCAAAACTCATGCTTTAACTGGTGGACTAGGTGTTGATGTCACCCTGCTGGCTGTTCCGAGTGAGAAAGCTTTCTTTCAAGCACTTGATAGTACCCGCAAAGGCGGTAAAATCTTGTTTTTCGCTGAATTTCCTGATGAGGTGGAAATTCCCATTAACCCAAATATCCTCTACCGTCGGGAAATTGACTTGATTGGTAGTTACAGTTCATCTTATCGGCTTCAGAATTTATCAGCCGATATTGTGTTTAATCAGCGAATTGATGTAAAAGCGTTGATTAGCGATCGCTATCCATTAAAAGATTTATCAGCAGCCGTGGAAGTTGCGATCGCACCCACACCGGATACTTATAAAATCTTAATTTATCCGTCAAAGGAAGATTAGGGAGATAGGAGAGTGTTAAATAATTCGTAATTCGTAATTCGTAATTACCCCTCTTCTGTCACTTTCCGCGAGGGCGATCGCTAGAAGCCTCATGAGGCAACCAATACAAGCTATACTATGAGAAAAAAATTGGTCTTGTATTTGTTATTAGGAAATAATCTAGCGATCGCTTGCTATACAAAAGCTTTAGAATTCAGAAATGGCAAAAGTTTTCGGAGACTGACAGAAGAGGGTTACAGCAGATTTCAAGTTAGTGAGGTACACAAGCTCGCGTCTCAAAGCCAAGTATAAGCCTGTTTTACTTCTGACTCCTGAATTCTGAATTCTGAATTCTGCTGTAAGTTTTGCAATGGGGATTTTAACCCCACCGCAAAACTTGCCGCTTGATAGAAGCGGGGGACTTAAACCCACAGAATTTGTTAAAACTAGAATTTTAAAGCTCAAAGGTTCGACAATGAAGCTCAAAGGTTCAACGATGAGGCTCAAAGGTTCGACGATGGAGCTAAAAGGTTCGACGATGGAGCTAAAAGGTTCGACGATGGAGCTAAAAGGTTCGACGATGAGGCTCAAAGGTTCAACGATGAGGCTCAAAGGTTCGACGATGGAGCTAAAAGGTTCGACGATGAAGCTCAAAGGTTCAAAGTTCACCCTTAAAAGCTCAAGTTTCATCCTCATCTCTCTCACTTTCCTCTTGTCCCTAACAAAATGCTTATTACCCTACTTTTCGTCGCTCTACTAGCTTTCTACGTCGCCTGGAATCTTGGAGCAAACGATGTTGCTAATGCGATGGGAACCTCTGTAGGTTCCAAAGCTGTCACTCTCAAGCAAGCACTAATTATTGCTGGAGTATTAGAGTTTACGGGTGCTGTGTTATTTGGACATGAAGTAACGGAAACTCTCGCAACGAAAATTGCTAATCCCGCTTTATTCGCAGCTACACCCCAAATATTAGTTACAGGGATGGTAACGGTACTAATATCCTGTGGTGTGTGGTTGCAAATTGCCACATCACGCGGTTTACCAGTGTCATCTTCTCATGCGGTTGTTGGTGCGATCGCTGGATTTAGTTGGGTAGCTTTAGGAGTAAATGCAATTGATTGGTCATCAATTGGCTTGATTACCATTGGCTGGGTTTTAACGCCATTAATTAGTGGTGTGATCGCCGCTTTATTTTACAGTCAAATCAAGCACTGGATTTTAGATCGACCCAATCAAGTAGTCCAGTTACAAGAGTGGATTCCCTGGTTGAGTACTCTGCTGCTAGGTGTATTCGGCGTGATTGTCTTACCATCACTCACAGAACCGCTAACCAATTTTGTAATTGAGCAAGTTGGTTTTACAATCCCTGCTTACGACATCCCGCTTTTAACAGGTGCAATCGCAGCCGTTGGACTCACAATCATTAGTTGGCGACAATTGGGAGATTTGGGAGACAAGGGAGAAATACTTCCTAATCCCGTGGAAAGATTATTCGGTCGATTTCAACTACTAAGTGCTTGCTTTGTCGCCTTTGCTCACGGTTCTAATGATGTAGGAAATGCGATCGCTCCTTTAGCTGCGATCGTTTACATCAATCGCACTGGTAGCGTACCTACTGATGGTATAACTATCCCGCTTTGGATTTTAATCCTTGGTGGTGCTGGTATTGTTGGTGGTTTAGCTGTCTGGGGAAAAAAAGTTATTGCTACCATTGGCGAAAACATCATTGCCTTGCAACCCAGTAGTGGATTTTGTGCCGAACTGGCAACTGCTACCACCATACTTATTGCTTCCCGGCTAGGTTTACCAGTCTCCACTTCCCACGCTCTTGTCGGTGGTGTAGTTGGTATTGGACTAGTGCAAAATCTCAAGTCGATTAAGTTTCAAACACTAAAAGGCATTGCCGCCGCATGGCTAATTACCATTCCCGTGAGTGCTGCCCTTAGCGCTGCCATTTTCAGCATCGCCCAGATTTTATTCTTCTAAGGATTATTAATATTTTCCAAACTTTTCCTCTATTGAAATTTACTCAAAACAAAACCCAGACTGCAACAACGCCAAAAAAAGCGTGCTTTTGCAGAATTGCTGCTCATTCATTAGAATGTTGTACAGGGGATAACGTAACTTAGAATTTCCACAGAAGGATACTTTAATCCCCGTTTAGAGATATAAACTGTCACACCAGTTACATTCCACACAAATTTACAGTTAGTTTCGCAAGTCAGACAATTTGGTGGGGATATCTAGCGACAAGCCGCCTACGCACACGCATCTGTGAATCTTTGACAATTATTGTTGGCAGCAAAACAATAAATATTTATTTGGAGTGAGATTTCTTTAAAAGTAAAATTTCATTGGCAAATAATTTATGAAAATTAAACGGACTTCCAGGCGTGGCGATCCAATACTTTTCGGGTTTTGGGGGAAAGGGGAAAGGGAAAAGGTTTGAATTTACCTTTATCCCTTACCCATTAACCTTTCCGCCAGACCAAAAAAGAGATTGTTGGGTTTATCCGAAAAGTATTGCGTGGCGATCTAGATAGAAAATCTTTTCGGTTTGGGCAATCCCTTAGACGCTCTAGCGTCGCTAACTATGGGACTCACCAAAACGGGTGCTACCTCACCAAAATTCCAAATCTAATGGTTAAATACTTATCAATGCTGAAGAAAACACGGTGTAGTCAGCTGTGTGGCAAACTTAGATGCTTTGCTAACTTGTGTCTAGTATGACAGAATTACGTTGAAATGCGGAAGTGCTGTTAAAATTTTTAATTTATCTGACAAAATACAGGAAATTAGGATGACCGCCAATAAAGTGTACCGGAAGCAGCTTTATCGTCAAAGTGTTAGAGGTTAGAAGCTAATGGGGCGATTCGAGAAGCAACCAGAAAACCCAAGAGTCAGAGGGGAGCTATCTAGAGCAGCAGAAAATGCTCTTTGGGCTTTAGTTGAAGACTTAGAAAATCTTCAGCAGAATGTCCTCAGAGGCTTGCAGGAAGACGTAAAGCGGCTTCAGTCAGAAAAAAATCGGTTATCTGATGAGATTCAAAGCTTGGTAGAGGAAAAAGAGCATTTACAACAAGTGCGCCAAATCACCGAGCAGCAAGTATTAATTCGGCAACTGGCAGAAGTTCTGGCAAAGCATATATCTTCACAACTGCAATCCTCTCTGGCAACTTTAGCTAATCAAAGCATAGAGGGCAAATCTTACGAACAAGCGGCGTTGAAGTCTGCTGAAGTGAGCAGCAATGTAGTCGGTGAAATCAATGAAAAAGTCGAACACATGTTTGACAGTCTCGATGACACCGTTACTGTTACCTTTAATTCCTTACAACAGGAGCTGAAGAACTATCAAAGTAATCTTTCCCAACAGTTGTCACGGATGTATAGCCAGCAGCAGCAAGGGGAAACGATTTTGGCGGAGTTTGTTAACCGCCTGCATGGAGAACTAGAAAAAACTATAGAAGAAACTTCACGCAAATCAGCAACAGCAGGTATACCTACTGTTTTGCAGTTTACGGAGCCAGAAAAAAACAGTTCTGTTGAAACATCCTTGCCTGAGTTTGAGGAAGTAGTAAGAAATTCCCTTGAGCCAATTTCCCCGATCTCCAATCAATTTTCACCAAGGGAAACAACATTAGAACCACCCACTGTTAGAGAAAAGGTCGCGAATCCAATTTCTTCTCCCAGCAAGGATTTGTCGCCAAAAGAAACAACATTACAGCCGCCGATTATTAAAGAAAACGTCGCGAATCCAAGCAAGGATTTGTCGGAAAGAGAAACGCCATCAGAATCTACTGCGGCTGTAGTTCCGCCACCAAAGGATAATGCCACCGAGCCAATTTCTGTTCTCAATCAGGAATCGCCGGAAAACGAAACGAAATCAGAGTCTTTGATCGCATCTGTGCTACAGCCGAGAACAATCCGACCTTCTCTCAAGATTCCTACTGAACCACTTTCTGTCCGCCGTAAAAACGTATCGCAAAGCACAGATAAATCCTCATCGAGTACTGCGCCAGAACCACAGGCAAAAGCAAAACCCCCACAATCGCGATCGCCTAATTCCTCTGAGTTATCAACACTCAGAATCGGTTTGTTTTTGATCGTCTTATCGGCAGTGGTATCGTCGCTTTACAACGTAGCCATCAAGGTGATTTTCCACGAAGGTTCCCAGATTTTTGGAGTATTAGAGGTAGAGCAATTGCTACCGCCGACTTTGGGCAATACTCTGTTAATTTTGACGCTACGGTTTATGGTAGTCGTACCACTAATGGTACTTTTGTCTCCGATATTGCATCCAAGACTGTGGCAAGACTTGGAAAACTTGTCTACTTCAGTCCGAGGAAATTCCACACCTGCCAATGCCGCTACCAAGCAGATTTTGGTGTTGTCAATTGTGAGTGGCTGCTTTTTGTTTTTATCTCAGGTATTAATTTATATTGCGATCGCTCAAATCACAACTGGAATGGCGATCGCACTGTTCTTTATCTATCCAATGGTTAGCGGTCTATTTTCGTGGTTTCTGTTTCGCGATCGCCCCACTCTATTCCGCATCGCCGCGATCGCCGCGATTTGCTGCGGTGAATTGTTGGTTTTAGGAGGTTCTCCCAGCATCGGTATCAGTAATACTTCAATCGGAAGCAGCACCGCCATTCTTTCGGGTGTGGCTTTTGCTGCCTACATAATTCTGACGCGAGTCTGTGCTAGCAAACTCCATCCGGTGACTTTTACTTTAATTAACTTCACTACCATGTTGTTGTTGAGCTTTATCTGTTTGATGCTACCTTTGCCCAGCAGTTGGAACTTGGTAGTAGTTGACCCCTCGAAAATGCTGGAATTGGTTTTAAGCGCGTTTATTTTAGGCGTGCTGACCCTTGCAGGTTATTTGCTCAATAATGTTGGTATTAGTAAACTAGGTGCCTCGCGATCGGCGCTCATTGGTGGTAGCATCCCAGTTTTAACCGTGATTTTCGCTGGGTTAATCATTCAAGAAAATTTGGATATTGTGCAAATTCTGGGAGTGTTATTTGTAACCTTTGGTGCGGCTGCTTTCAGCTTTGAAACAATGCGAAATCAGGTTAAACCCTCTAGTCCCACGAATTAAATGGCGAGTTCAATCAGCTTAAGAGTGATAGGAGCTACTTTACTCCCCATCACTCTCAGCATCAATCTTGACGCTAATGCACTCACTTGTAACTTCAAGATCCTCGACTTCTCAAAGAAGTTGGGGATTTAAGTTTTTACGAATAATTTCAGAATGCTGTATAGGTGCAGATATAGCAGTTGCCAGGTAGATTAGGACATAATGACAAGCGTAAATCTCAAGAATAGCAAGGTTTTTACCTCCAGCATGGTTGTTGAGTGTAGTCGAAACACCGCCTCCAGCAAAGCTGCCTCTTGCTATAACACTTAATAGATCGGTAAGCAGTATTCAGAATAAATCGACTTGTAATATATTTTTAGGAATTTAGCCTGATACAGGTAGGGAAAACACGTATATGTAAGCAATATGAGTAGTACGAGCATAAGTACTTGCTCAGAGAGAATATTCGCAAGGAGTTAAGACTATTGCAGCATATTTTGGAACTAAGAGATGGAGAAGTCGCAGAAATGCTTAGAGGAACTCGTTTTTTCAAGCTAAACGTACTTAGTTGATATTATGCGGTCGGCCTACCTGTTTTTTCAGTATGGAAGGCAAAGTAAGTGGGCAAGAATAGACTAATTTATATTAAGCAATGTAAATTACATGAAATTGCCTTGTAGTGAGAGCAAAATCCTTATTGTTCCGTTTTATTCGTCCTTAATGAGGAAGTCCCCTAGACTGCACTAAGTTACTACAAATCTTTAATTATTCACACCCACTTACTAATTGTGTTTCGTAAGATAGTATCTTTATTTATGTCATTTTATACAAGTAAACTTAATCTGCGATCGCCAAGACATCCAGAAAAAGAAGCTTTTTTCGTAGCCTACTACGGATTCTCACTCTTTGATAGCAACAAACTATCTACGTAATTTAAGTCTCTGAAATATATAAAATAGCGAGGTAAAACATACTTGAAAGTAGCCAATAAATTAGTTAAATCATCAAAAATTAAAATTCTTTCATGAAATAAATATAAATTTATGGCAAAAAAAGCTCTAAACAATCATCGGATGGAAGCCAAGATGTTTTATTATATGTATAGCTATTAACTAATCTTTCGGTTATTAGCACGAGCAGCAAAGCCTTATATCTACGCGATTTAGTCGGAAGTAATCGCGGCTTTTTGTGTCCAATAATCATATATAAAATAATAAATAAAAGTGACATTTAGGATAGATATAAAATATCATCAAACCTTGATTTAAGCATAATATAAAATATTTAAATAGTCATAATTTATAAACTTTAAAATGCACAATTTTATTTCCAAACCAAAAAATAGTGGTATGATGAGGAACAATATTTGAAAAACAACAGGTATTTGAAATTGGAATTATTTGCTCTACTTGATGTCTACTATCTTTCCTCAAGCCAATGGCTGATATTGCCGAGACATCACTGGAGGTTGTGAACAAAATGATAGTTTACAACGGGCTGTATAGCTCAACCTCTAAATGTGGCTACATCTGGTAAGCGATTTGTTTTGAGACAATTCCCAATTATTTCTAGTCAACTGGGTACTACAAATAATTCGCCAAAGTTGCAAAAAAGCATCTTTTTCTAGTAACAGATATGCCAGATTAACTACGCAAACTAGTTTTTATTCTAAGTCGGCATAGCGCCATCATTAGGTGTAAGCAGCTTGACGTTGTTGCTCTTGAAAGATGAAAAAAACCAGAAAACTGAAAGACTTTGGAGATTAATTGCAACATAGTTGATTGTTGGGACATAAACCACCGTTAAGCTAGATTTGGTGGTGTCTCTAATTTCCCGGTTAAATGCTTCAGACAGTTATAGTGAGAACTACCAACTCTGCTTTTTAACCAGGAGATATGCGAAAATGGTAGTTTGCGCTACCACCGATATCATCGTTATCGCATACTAATATAGTTTGAAGTAAAGACAGCTTTCAGCCAGGTGTATACTACCTATTTTCACTCGATTAAAATTGTGTAAACGTGCTATTCAATTGTCTGTAATATGAGTAACGACATAGATCTGATCAAACGTCTTGACCCCAGTGCGATGGATCAGATCATGCTTTATCTGGCTTTTAGTGCCATGCGGACGAGTGGGCACAGGCATGGGGCATTTTTAGACGCAGCCGCAACAGCAGCAAAGTGTGCAATTTACATGACCTATCTAGAGCAGGGACAAAACCTGCGCATGACAGGGCATTTGCATCACTTGGAGCCAAAACGAGTAAAAATTATTGTAGAAGAAGTCAGGCAGGCACTAACAGAAGGCAAACTGTTAAAAATGCTGGGTTCTCAAGAACCTCGCTATTTAATTCAATTGCCTTATGTCTGGCTAGAAAAATATCCTTGGCAACCAGGGCGATCGCGGGTTCCTGGTACTAATCTGACAAGTGAAGAAAAAAGACAAATTGAGCAGAAACTGCCTAGTAATTTACCTGATGCTCAGTTAGTTAGCTCCTTTGAGTTTCTGGATTTGATCGAGTTTTTACACAAGCGATCGCAAGAAGACTTGCCACCAGAACACCAAATGCCTTTGAGTGAAGCTTTGGGTGAGCATATTAAGCGCCGTCTGCTTTACTCAGGAACGGTAACACGAATTGATTCTCCTTGGGGAATGCCCTTTTACGCGCTTACCCGTCTTTCTTATACCCCAACAGACGATGAAGAACGTACACATATCACCGTGGAAGATACTGCTAGGTATTTCCGCATGATGAAAAATTGGGCAGAACGGCGACGAAATGCCATGCGCTTGCTGGAAGAACTTGACATCCTCCCAGAAAAAATGGAGCAGGCTATGGAAGAATTGGATGAAGTTATCCGTGCCTGGGCAGACAAATATCATCAAGACGGTGGTATTGCAGTGGTTTTACAGACAGCTTTTGGTGAAAGAGAAGACTAGTACAACTAACTGTACTGTGCAAAATCCTAAATTCCCAAAGCTGAAAAACTGACGTGAGTTCAACTAATCTCTCTCCAACTCCTCTTTGCGTTGGAGAGGAGAATTATAGCAACCGCCAAGGCGGTTAAGCCATAAACTGGAAGTAGACCTTGATGAAAGCTCCAGTAGAACCTCTGGGAAACTGATGCCCAAACCTTATAGTTATGACCTCCGGCAAAAAGTGATCCAAGCAATCTTGCTTGATG
>NZ_JAVRBQ020000090.1:0-88497 GCF_034531215.2 Nostoc sp. ChiSLP03a | reverse complement strand
CTGTCGCCTGACGATAATGAGCCAGTAGTTCTTCCGTACTCATGTGGTTAACGATCGCAATCCGTTTCGGCATAAGACGTAGATAGATACACTGCAACGATCCCAGCTTTATTATAAGTATTTATCCGAACTTGATATAATTTAGCGTTTTGAAATTAGGTTGCGTTCGCATTTATTTAAAGTATGAACTAGTTGCTACAATTAGATTCAATATGGAAGGTACGTTGGATTCAATTTTAGTCACCTTAAAACCAGAACTAGATCGCAAGGAATTAATCGTTCTGTCGGCTTTAGAGAAGGTCAAATACGGAAAAATCTACACCGAAATTTATGCGATCGTGACTGGAGAAACTATCCAGGAAATGCAGCATATCGAGCAGAAATTACAGAACAAGGGATTACAGTGGCTCCCTTAAACAGATTGGGGAGCAGGGGAGCAGGGGGAAAGTTGCAGTAAGTCTTTCCCCTCTGCCCTTCTGCCCCTCTGCCTCCTGCAATCTACTACCTGTGGCGCTTTCAGATTCCCCAATAGACAGAGAAATGCAACCGTAATAATAATTAACATATATATGTACTATGAGAGTTATTAAGAAATATTTTTAATAACAACTGATAGTAACAAAGCGGCTGAATTACCTATTGAAGCTAAAGTCTCTAACATTCTCGAAGCCAATTTCCAATTCCTAATTTATTTTAAAACGTAACACTTATGCAATTAAAGCCAATCAATCAGCAAGTCGTTTCTGTCGTCGGAGCCTCCAGTGGGATCGGACGTGTCACAGCTCTTGAGTTTGCTAGACGCGGCGCAAAAGTTGTAGTCTCGGCTCGGAGTGAGTTGAAGCTAAAGTCTTTAGTAGAGGAGATTCGCGGCTTTGGCGGTGAGGCAACTTTTTACGTAGCTGATGTGGAAGTATTTGACCAAGTTAAAGCGATCGCAGATAAAGCTGTAGAAGTGTACGGGCGACTCGATACATGGGTACATGTCTCTGCGATCGGCATCTTTGCCACTTTCGACAACATAACACCAGAAGAGTTTAAGCATGTCATTGATGTCGATCTCATGGGACAAGTGTATGGTGCAATGGCAGCCCTACCCCATTTGAAGCGTGAGGGACGGGGGGCGCTGATCCATGTCTCTTCAATGGAAGGTAAGCGATCGCTCCCTTACCAAAGTGCTTACTCGGCAGCCAAGCACGGAGTTGAGGGCTTTATCGAAGCCATGCGCCTGGAGTTGCAACATGAAAAATGGCCGATTAGCGTCACGAGTGTGAAACCAGCGGTGATTAATACTCCCTTTTGGAATAATGGTCTGACGAAATTAGGTGTAAAGCCTTCCGGGATACCACCTTACTACGATCCTAAACTTGTAGCTGATGCTATTCTCTACGTAGCCGAACATCCAACTCGTGACTACTTAGTTGGGGATGTAGCTAAAATATTAGATGTGGTACAGCGCGTCTCACCATCATTAGTAGATTCACTGTTACTGCTCGTCGGCTTCGATTTACTACGTTCTTCTGAGGCGAAATCTGAAGATGCACCAAATAATTTTTACCAATCTGTTCCTGAAGATGACAGAGTTAAGGGTGATTTTAGTAACTTAGTTATACCTAGCATTTCCGACTGGCTAGAAAAAAATCCGCTTCTTCAGTGGGGTGCGATCGCTGGTACAGCAGCATTAGCGTTTTTAGCAACTCAAGTATTCAAAGATTAAGGATAAATAAACTTTTCGGAAAATTTGCAATCCAGTTTTTACAAGGGTTTGAGAGAAATCATTGCAAACTTTTTAGCAACATAGTGATGAGATTTCGAGATAATTACTAATAATGCTATTTAGTAGTTATAAAAATCTTTTTAACTATTCATACTTTGCACAACCATAAGTTTCTTGTAGTTAGAGTAAATCTCAGCAGTCAAATTTTCCGATCCAGGAGCATTCCAGCCAATGACAGACTATCAACGCACCTTACCGCCTCTGTGGATAGGTTCGGCGATCGCTTTTTATGCCTTTATTGCCATTGGCATTGCTGAAGCAGGATTAGGAGTTCTTTTGCCCTCGATTCTGTCTACCTATAACCTGACTCCGGCAACCGTCACCCTACTGTTTCTCAGTCAAATTAGCGGTTACATTCTGGCAGCATTCACCAGCAGTCTGGTGAGTAGTCGGCTGGGGTTAGCGCGAATGCTGTTGATTGCTGCGGGTGCGCTGACGATGGCACTGACGATCTATGCCATCTCACCCTCTTGGTTTCTCATGGTTGCCGCTGGCTCGGCGTTGGGATTGGGCATTGGGTTGATTGATGCAGGCATTAACACTTACATTGTGCAAGATTCCCGCAGTGCCAGTTTGATTGGTTTGCTCCATGCTTTCTATGGTATTGGCGCTCTTTCTGGCCCCGCGATCGCTACTACTTTGTTAGCAGTTGGCATGAACTGGCGGCAAGTTTATGGGGTATTAGCCGGGATTGTCAGCTTATTAATTGTCAGCGTGCTGGGTGTTATCATCTTCAACTACACACCAATGACAGTACGGATATTGCCATCAAAGACAACTGCTTTAGAAAATCTAGGCAGAGCGCTGCAAACTCCGATAGTACTGCTAACTGGGCTACTTTTGCTGGTTTATGTTGGCACTGAAGCCTGCATTGGTAACTGGGCATACACTGTGCAGTCTGTCGCTCGTCACACGCCCACGCTGATTGCTGGTTACAGCGTTAGTGCTTACTGGGTGGGATTAACATTAGGACGTTTCATCTTAGGTTATTTCTTGCGATCGCTTGGGGCGGTGCGCACAATCAGTATGTCGCTCAGTCTTGTAATCATTGGATTGCTTGCTTGGTGGCAATTGCCAGATCAATGGATTAGCTTACCGTTGATTGGCTTTGGGTTGGCAGCCATCTTTCCTGCAACCATTTGGTTAATCCCTCAACGATTACCAGATCCCCATGTTCCTGCGGCTGTTAGCATTGCCACTAGTGCTGCCAGTTTGGGCGCAGCGATCGTACCCACTGGAGCCGGTTGGGTTGCAAGTTGGACAACTTTAGAAATCATCCCAATGTTAATGCTGCCATTGGCGCTGTTAATGGTGGGCTTACATTGCTGGCTGGTACAACATTCGGTAACTGACTTTTCTCGTTAAGTCTCAAAAAACTTACCCATATTTGTTACCCAAAGTATCTAAGAGGATGTTTGAAAAGTTTTTCGCTGTGATTTTAGGCATTTTTAGATCCCCCCTAACCCCCCTTAAAAAGGGGGGAACCGGAATCAAAGTCCCCCTTTCCAAGGGGGATTTAGGGGGATCTAAAACGTTTTGCTACCGACCAAAGAACTTTTAAAACAACCTTTAATACCCCCCTAACCCCCCCTTGGAAAGGGAAATAGTCTCTTAAAGCCCCCCAATACATCGGGGGGTTAGGGGGGTAATATCAAAATTGAATATGCTATACGATACTTTTCAAACATCCTCTAAGCAATAACTAATGCCTTTAACTCCTCAGTTTTTAATCTTGGCCCATAGCATGTAACAATCTTAGAAGCTGCGGCCGATGCTAATTTTCCGGCTTCTTCATAGCTCATACCTTGGGTAATTCCATAGAGGAAAGCTCCTGCATACATATCTCCTGCTCCTACTGTATCTACAGCTTTTACTTGAGGTGCAGCGATTTCGATTAATTTCTGACCGTCAAATACTACTGAACCCTTGGAACCGCGAGTAATAGCAAATTTCTTACTCAGGGTTTTTAGTTTGTCTACAGCTACTTGAAAATCTTCTGTATCTGCTAGTTCTAATGCTTCAGTTTCATTAGCAAAAATTAAGTCTAAACCAGGGCCAATGATTTCTAATAAACCATCTTTAAAAAATTTAACCATGTTGTAATCAGATAGGGACATGGTAGTTTTTACTCCCGCTTTTTCAGCTATTTCTCTAGCTTTTATAGCTGCTTCTTTTCCTGTGGGAGAAGCCACTAAATATCCTTCTATATATAGATATTCTGAATCAGCGATCGCTGATGATACTAATTCTTGTGTAGAAAATTCTCCAGTAATTCCCAAAAATGTATTCATGGTGCGATCTGCATCGGGAGTTACTAACACCAAACATTTACCTGTTATTCCTGATTGGCGATCGCCATTTTTTAAGTTGGTATCTACCTGAGAGTTGACTAAATCTTCGATGTAAAAGTCTCCAAATTCATCATTAGCTACTTTGCAGGAATAAAAAGTTTTTCCTCCTAGTTGACTAATTGCCACTATTGTGTTTGCTGCCGATCCTCCACAACTCTTATGGCAATGAAGATTTTTGAGATTTTCCAAAATATGATTTTGACTGTCTTCATCTAGAAGTGTCATTACACCTTTATCAATCTTTAGCTTTTGTAGTAACTCTGGAGGTACTTCGTATTCTATATCTACTAAAGCATTACCTACACCATAAACATCATATTTCTTGCCCATTGTTGATCTCCGAGAATAATTTCTATCTGACTTGAACAGAACTGATGATAACAGATAGGCAACTCCCGTAGGTAGAAAAAGCTTACTCGTTGATGAAATACTTTCAAAAAGACGAGCAAGCAAATATAATTACTACTACTGTGACACTACGAGTACAAATCCTCAGAATGGCACGAAGAAAAACTCAGGCGATCACTACATCTAAAACGTGACGATTTTACACAAAGTTATACTTAGTGAGATAATTCAGCTTTCAGATGGTCAGCTAATCGAATTGCCAAGGCAATAATGGTGAGCGTCGGATTAGCATAGCCTCCTGTAGGGAAAACAGAGCTACCTGCCATAAATAAATTAGAGATGCCGTGAACTTGACAATTTGCATCGACTACTCCTTGTTTTGGGTCGTGATGCATACGCGTTGTTCCCATATTATGATGGGTACTAAGAGAAGCAACTGGACGATCTCCATCTGATTCAATCTGCAACTCACCCAGTCCGGCGCTAGCAAACTCTTGTGCAAATACTAACTGCGATCGCTTCAGACTGCAAATATCTATTTCGCTCCAATAATTAATTAATTTTGCTTGCGGACAACCCAGTTTGTCTAGTTGATTACTGAGTGTTACCCGATTATTTGGATTTGGTGTTTGTTCAGTTTGGCTGAGAACTTCAAACTTTGTATATTTCTGTTCATTACCTTCACGCTCAGACCATCCTCCATGACTCAAATCAGGAAATAAATATTCTTTTTTGAGATTGTATTTATACCAATCAGCGACTAAATCATCAATATTATTTATGACATTTTGCAAATGCTGAAAAATATTTTTAGGTAACTGTCTTTGTCGAACTGAAGAGAACAAAATTTTTGCAGAAGCCTTTGCCGCCGATCTATACCTTTCATCTCTGGGATATAACAACGCGGTCATATTTAGTAATTTATCGCGGCGCATTACTTGTTCTGTCAGCGCGAATTTTCCCATGACTGTGACATTATTCACCCGACGTAAGTCATACAAAGCCATCGAATTAAAGATTTTGCGATTTTGGGGAACAAGCATACCACAACGGATAAAAGGATGATCCATGAAGAATCTACCCACTAAATCATGTTGATTGCCTAATCCATTCTTTTGAATTTTGTTTGATAGTAATAATAAACGCGCGTTTTCAATCCCACCTGCGGCTAAAATAAATACTTTTGCAACAACCCAAAATTTATTACCAGATAAACAAGCAACTTGCACGCGTTTCACTGTTTGAGTTGTTTCGTCTGCCTCAATTTCTACCACATTGGCGTTGAGGAATGTAGTTATATTAGGAGATTGATTGATTTGATGGCGATATTCATTGGTGAAAATATCGCGCGGGCCAAACTGAAACATACTGGTAGTAACTCGGTCACTTGTGAAATGTGTCCGAGGAGATTGAGTATTTTCCCAAGCCTCAGCTTCATAAGCAAAAGAACCGAGTTTACAGACTGCTTGCGCGCGCTCATAAAATGGATTAAGGTGAGATTTGCTAAAAGGCCAGCCACTGTATGGAACCCAATCTCGTTGTTCAAAATCTATTGCGTCTAACGGCACGTGCCTCAGACCAAGTTGATTTTTATTAATTTCAATATTCCAGACATTAGCCATTCCACCAAATTGACGATGGCGCATATCTTGTAAGGGTGGAAAAGGATCTCCAACCGTTTCACCTTCACCAAGAGATGCAGTTTCTTGATTAAATTCCAAATCACCACTTTCTAGTAAGCACACTCGAAAGTCTTGCCCAATTAATTCTCGTGCGAGTGTAATTCCTGCTGGGTCAGCACCAACTATACAAACTTCCGTATTGATAATTTCATCTATTGGTAATTTGCGGCTATCAATCAACATTTATTTAATTCCTTTTGCATAAATATTTTTTATATTGCGTAGATGCATAGAGGGTATTAATAATACGTAAGTTCGATGAACCTCTCCCCAACCCCTCTCCGAGGCACAGAGGGGCAGAAATATTTTTAGTTGACAACGAAAAAGTTAGGGTTTCAAAGCCTCTCTCCCAGTGGGGGAGAGGAATGGAAGTGGGGTTTTTAGAGCCGTCGAACTCACGTTAATAATGTGTTTGTAGTAAGGACTTTATTCCTGAATTTTTAAGCACTAAAGTACTTACTACAAACCGATCAAAACTTTTGTGATAGAGGGCTAGGCATTACAGAACGAATTGCATTAATAAAATTTTGGGCATAATTCTGCGTTGAAAAATCGAGGGCGCGTTGTCTAGCAGCTATTCCTGCACTCTGGGCAAATTCTTGTTCGTCAAGATAGCGGAGAATTGCGATCGCTAATTTATCTGCATTGCCGTAAGGTGTTAATAGTCCATTCATCCCATCGGTAATAATCTCTGTCGGCCCACCTGCACTGCCAGCAATTACAGGTTTACCCAATGCCATCGCCTCAATAATCACAATCCCAAAGGGTTCTTTATCCGATGCATGAACGAATACATCCATCGCTTGCACCCATTCCGGGATATTACGCTGTAGTCCAGCCATAATTACTTGGTCTTTCAAGCCCAAAGCAGTGATTTCACCTTTTAAGAAGTCCTCATAATCTGGTTCCAAATCGTGCTTACCGCCAACTACTACACAATGGGCATCGGGATACTTCTGTAAAATTTTGGGCATTGCTTGCACCAATACGTGCATTCCCTTCCATCGTTGCAATCGTCCCACAATTCCAATCAAAGGCCCGTGTAAAGGTAAGCCTAATTTTCGCCGTGCTTCTTCAGGAGTTGGTAAAGCATTCGGCTCAAATCGGTCTAATGCGACACCAGGATAAACCAAAGGTGTTGGTCTGTGGGGCCAAATCTCTGCCTGTGCTTGCTTGCCATCTTGCGAAAGAGTGATAATTGCCCGCGCTGGGATTAAAGTAGCGATTCGTACCAACCAAGTTTTATCGCTAGGTACTTCTAGTTGATACCACACAGCAGGCAAGCCCGCCAACATTGCCGCTAAACCTCCAGATATATGCGTAATCCACATCCAATTGACAATTATATCTGCACGTTCGCGGCGTGCGATCGCAGCTATCCGCAAAACAGCGCCAATAAAACGGTGGATTTGGCGTAAACGTCCACTTTCTACAACTCGCGCATCAATACCGAGAGACTTTACTTGTTCCACCATCGGCCCGGATTCTAAAAATATTACCAGCCACTCAACACCAGCATTACGTCCCTGCTGCACCAAATCCCAAAGCATCATTTCACCACCGCCTCGTTGCTCGGCCAGTGGCATAACAATAATTACTTTCATAATCTATAAAATTCCTATTTAAGTGATAAGAGAAATGGGTTTTAAACCCCGTGTTTCCAGCACGGCTTTCAAGTAATAAGTAAGGAGTAATGAGTAATGAGTGGATGAAAAATGGGTATTTACTCATTACTCCTTCTTAAGAGTGCGTTCACGGCGGTGAGGATGTCAAAAGATTTATGAGATTCTCGATTTATTAGAGAAGTTAGGAATATTGGAGAACATCTGAGGATTGCTATAGTACTTATGTCCTGCCATAGCCATAGCTAAAAATCCCCAAAGAATCATCCCTGACACGCTCAACATCCCGCTACCGATAACTAACTGTGAAGCGGAACTGATCCCAATGGCACGGGCAGCACTGACAAAACTATCGAAACGACCTTCACCATAACTGCTAACAGTAATAATTAAAAAGATTAATCCACCCATGTAAAATATGCCTCCAAACCAACCAAGGGTAAAAAACATATCTAAAATGCCACTATCAATTACTACTACTTCAATTTGACCAGTTTTTTCGTCGACTTTCCAAATATTTCCTAAGCCGTTACCTAGACCATTAGAAAGGGCTAAACCAAGATTTCTGTCGTAAGTTCCCGATCTATCTTTAAAGCTGCCATCTTCTTGAATATTAGAAAAAGTTTCAAAACGTGCTGCTACTACTCCAGCAATTGGTTCGATAGTTGTCAATGGCACAACACAAATAGCCATGACCACAATTATGGTAATTAAGCGCATTTGAATTTTGGCTTTGACTGAACCCATAATCATAATTATTCCAAATAACCAGCCTCCCCAATTAGTACGTGCTTGTGTTAATAGAAAAGATAAATAACCAACAGCCGAAGCCGGAAAAATTAAGCTTCCTGAACCGGTGAATAATAACAGTAACCCAGCCTGCATCACAGAACCAAAGGGGCCGACTGAGTGTAATGTACTCCAGACGCGCATCCCGAAAGGTACAGGGTTTCCAGAACTCATGAATAATTTTGATTGTATGAGCCAGTACCTATCCCACTCAGGAGCTACTACAAATTGATATACGCCATAAGTTCCTAAAATCAACACAGACCAGAGAAATGTTCGTTGAATGTTCTGGCGATAGCTGGGATAATCTCGCCAGTTGATAAATAAGTGAAAAGCGAAAATAACCGGACTGAGCCAATCCATTAATCCGCGTGCTACAGGGATAGGTGGGTTGTAAATTAGACCGATGAGAAAGCCATAGAAAACTCCGATAAAAGCCAAAACAAACGGCAAACCCCCTTGGCGAGAAGCGCGGGGAAAGTGTCGCAAAAATGTTGCTATAGTTATAAACACCACTAAGTAGGGTGCTATGAGCATTTGACGGCTAGCATCCCAGCCCACCCGATAGTCAACTAAGCGAGTCGCTAAGGGTGTGAGAAACCAAATCCACCAAGTAAAGCCAATGTAGAGAATGGGATGCCGCAAGTATAAAAATAAGGCTACTACTAAAGCTGTCGCTGGGAAAATTAGGCGCAATCCGGCAGTAACACCACCAAAATAGCAAACTACAGTTAGTAATATAAAGCCTGCGATCGCCATCCAACCCTGTAGCGATCGCTCTTCGGGAGAATAGTTTTCTTGTAAAAAACTATTGAAAAGTATCTGCTTAGAATTCATTCAATTTTAGATGTACACATAAATAAATCAACTTGTTCCCTGGCTCTAGCCTGGGAATGAAGTTATTCGAGGCTCTGCCTCATTTTGAATTTTGTTAGCGCAGCGTTAGCGAGTCAGCGAGCGTCATTTTGAATTTTGAATTCTTGATATCCTTGCCAACGTCCACGCCAAGATGCTAATAACTTTTTCCCCGCCAATTGCCCTTGACTAGGTAAAAATCTCAGCCATTGTACCAAGCCCAAACTATCGCACGTACCCACGAATACTGCCCATAACAAAAATACAATCCGCCGGAAAAATGACAAATGCTCTAATAAAACTAAGGTTTCATTATGGACTAAATTAATAAAGGCAATTTCATTAAAGTTATTTCGCTGATCTTCATCAAAACGTTGTGCTGGATAATGATCTACAGCAACGCTAGGATCGTAAATTATCTTCCAACCCGCTCGCTTTAATGCCAGAGTGAATGCCATTTCAAAGTGTACTTGCGCTCCAGTACCGCGCATCCGCTCGTCAAAGCGCAGTTGTCCGATTGCTTGGGTACGAAAACTCATGTTCACGCCCTTGAGAATATCGACTTCGCGGGGTTCTCCCACTCCCAGATGATGGTTGCCAATGACTCGCCCAAACCATTGCAACTGTCCCACTACTGGGCGGGATTCGTCTTCTAATTTGCTGCCGTGGTATATCCAATCACGCCCTCCCAGTCCGCCGAGGCGACTATCAGAGGTAAAGTAAGCTGCAATCCGCTCTAACCAATCGGGGTGGGGTGCGGCATCATCATCGGTAATGGAAACAATATCGCCCTCCACTGCTGCTAGTCCGGCGTTGAGGGCTGCTACTACCCCCGGTTGTGTCACTTTCACGGGATGCAGTGGCAAGTTGGGCGCTGTGTATTGGGCCAGAAATTGCCAAGTTTCTGCATCCGTATCGCGGACAACCACGATCGCTTGATCGACTGGTTTAGTTTGCTCCTGTAGCGCCAAAAGGCAGCGTGAGAGGTCTTGTGGACGCCGATAAGTCGGTATCAGAACGGTGTTCCGCATTCTTGCTTAACTCCTCAAATAAATCCACATAAGTTTGAGCCATAGTAGTCCAGCTGTGTTGTTCTGCCACAGAACGAGCAGCTTGACTCATTTGCTGCATATCTACATTTACTAAGGACATCATCGCCACAGCCAAAGCATCAATATCATTTGAATCGGTTAAGACGATGCCACATTCTGGTGTCACCAACTCTGCACCCCCGGTAGCTGTGGCAGTAATTACTGGTAGTCCTGAAGAAAGTGCTTCTAACAATACGAGGCTACAAGCTTCATATCGGGAAGGAAAAATAAATAAATCTACTGACCGCATAATTTCGGGGATATCGCGGCGAAATCCGACAAAATGCACGTGATCGCTTAACCCCAAGGATGCCGCTAGTTGTGGGAAGGGACTACCTTCGATATGACCTACCACCGCCAAATGTAAATCGGGAACTTTCACTAAGGCGTGTAGTACTGTATCTAAATTCTTTCTGGGTGTGCGGATATCTCCAGCAAACAAGGCTAGGGTGACGTTCTCCGGTAAACCTAATTTTTGGCGATTGCTTTGCCCAGGGGTAAACTCTTCTAAGTCAACGCCATTGACAATTACGCGAATTCGAGAACGCGGTACACCAATGTTGACTAATTCTTGGGCTACCTTTTCAGATACAGCCACCACAACCCGCGCTTTTTGGAAAGCTTGTTTTTCCCAACGGGCATTAAAAGCCGTAAATAGCCACTGGTAAAAACCATATAAATCGCGGCGGTTACGGGAAATATGAACAGGCGATCGCAACCATGAACTATGGACAAAATGTACAGCATTCACATCAGCCGCAGCCAGATTAATTGCTCCATTAACTTTAACTAAATCAATGTCAGAGCGATGTTTATGCAACCAATCTGCACTTTTTTGGGCAAATATGAAATTACGCACAAATTCTGTAGGATAGCCTTTGACTGGAATTTTCATCCAATTGACTTGGCTATTTTCTTCTAGTTCTGGTGCAACTTCACTAGCTAATAATGTCAATTGATGACCGCGACGAATTGCTTCCTTCGCAACCTCATAGTTTACTCGTCCTTGACCATCACCTTTTTTGATTTTATGAGTAACAATACAAAGTTTCATCCACTATCTTCCTTAAGGATAAAAAGCTTCACGCAGAGACAGAGGTGCAGAGAAATAATTTAAAAATAATCTTCTTTTCTTCCCTTTGTGCTCTTTAGTCATTTGTCCGTTGTAGTCACAAATGACATAGACGCGCCAGCGGCTTGGCTTCCCGCAGGGTAGGACAAATGACCAAGGACGACCATAACAAAAATTTTCACAATCTCATTTAAGATTGCTATAAGAGATATTGAGATATTATTTCGATACCCCGATTAACTTACTTGTTAAAAATCGCGGCGTAAAACTAAGACTAAGTGCTGCCATAGTTCGCACATTAAATTTTTGTTGATTCAGCGCTTGCCAAAAATAAGGACGTGCTGCGGCTATTTGTTCGCTTCGTAGCAAACCTATTCCCAAAGTAGTATTAGCTTCTAACCATTTCTGCTGAAAATGAGTTCTAAATTCCTGTAAACGAGGGTCTTCCATAAATACTTGATAGCAAAACATTTCGCTTTTTGCTTTGCGAATTTTTGCTTGCACATCTCGACTACCACTGAGCATAGTATCAGTTTGCTCATGGGCGCGATATCGCGTCAATTTTTCAGGACAATAGTAAGCGCCATAACCAGATATACAAAATAGATAGGTTAAATATAAATCCCACATCCCACCAACTTCTGAGGGAATACTATACCAATCCACCAAATTATTGCGAATCACGCAAGATGCAGCAGTAGGTATACTTTTGTCTATTAATCCAATTTTGGAAAAAGGTTTATAAATTCCTTCTGCTAGTTTGTCTCGCTTGTAAACGCGTGTGTTTTCTTCAGTACCAGCATGATTAATTATGCCATTAGCATCTATAATATATTGGTCACAAAAAGCGAGAATTAAATCAGAATTGGCTTCTAGTGGTGGTACAAGCTTTGCTAAAAAGTCTTCATGCCAAATATCATCGTCATGTAGACTAGCAACATATTTACCTTGCGCCATGCTAAAGCCATACTGCTGATTAGCTAACATTCCCACATTTTGCGGATGCTGCCAAAATTTGATGCGTGAATCACCAAAAGATGCGACAATTGCTTGAGGATTTTCTGTACTACAATTATCAGAAATAATAATTTCAATATTTTGATAAGTTTGTTTTATTGCACTTGCGATCGCTTGCTTAAGATAGTCTGGTCGATTATAGGTGGGGATAACAACGCTGACTAAAGGTTGTTGACATTCTTGATGTAATGACATATTTTTCTACCTTGATATTTTCTAAGTAAAAGATGCACTATTTAATCCAGCTTATTTAGCTGGAGAGATACTATATAGTTTGTTCGCTTGGGAAGGAAATTCAGCTATTGTTTTTGCATAAATTGTTTGGAGATTATTTACATGAGCAGCCATTGTAAATTCCTTCATCAATAAAGTATGACCTTGCTCGCCCATGTATCGGCTTTTTTGATAATCTCTAGACAATTCATTAATAGCATCAGCCAGCTTTTGGATATTATTGCTTGGAACAAGAATACCCGTTTCTCCATCTTGTAAATGTTCTGGAATTCCTCCGACTGCACTACCAATTACAGGACGACAACGAGAGTATGCTTCCAGAGTTACAAGACCAGCAGGTTCAGGCCAAACACTAGGAAAGATGACTGCAAAACACTGTTGATAAAGTTTATCTAATTTATCTGAATCGCACCAACCATGCCAAGTGATTCGCTGATTCAATCCGAGTGTGCTTGCTAATTTTTCTAACCGCGGTCGTTCCCAACCTTCACCTGCAATATCAAGTTGAATTTTTGGGTCTGTATGTATTAAGGTTTTGAGTAGCCATTCCAAACCTTTATCAGAAACAATTCGTCCAGCAAACAAAATTCGATGATTTTGATGTACTTCCAAGCTTAGGAGTGAACTTGCTGTTTCTGGTATAGAGATTCCACAATGTAGTGTTATAACTTGTTCGGGAGATACACCGTTTTGAATTAACTCTTGCCGCACATATTCGCTATTTGCAATGAAAGTAATTTTTAGCCTTTTCAAGACATCTAAAAACTGATGAGTGGTTTGAAGTTCTCTAAGAGTTCTTAAAGGTCTACGGCTACCACACTTATCTGCTAATTTACCCCAGGTACATCCTAAGTAAGAGAAGTTGCGATCGCAGATTGTCCGATGCTCCGCTAAATACTTTGTACCACTAGGGCAGTAAAATGAGTGATTATGAACGCTGAAGATAGCAGGACATTCGCCTGTAAGCTGCAATAGCAAATCTGGACTGTGGATGTGCAACAGTTTGAACTGTTTTTGATCGATATTTTTCAGTGATTTTATCACGCGATCGCTAACATCAGGTGGTCGATGTTCAAACAGAGAAGCTAAATAAGTTTCAACACCTCCACTCCCACCGACACCGAAACTTGAGCATTGATAGATTAGGTCTTGATCAAAGATTTTCTGGGACATATTCTCTATGAATTTTAAGTATATAGGACGAACTTTAATAACTTATCTGTAGGAATAATAAGTGTTTAAAATCTTATTATTTGACTATTAACTTGGCAAAATTATTGATACATATTAGTGAGTTACGGCTGTAAAGATATACAGCCGATGAATATGTTGTAATTACTTTGGTAATTAGATGTTGTTTCTAATCTGGCTGCCTTAGTTCATATTGCATTTGATGATATTTCCAAAGCTTACCTTTTAGCTCCAATAGTTCTTGATACTTACCTTGCTCTACTATCCGTCCCTGTTCTAAAACTACAACTTTATCTGCTTTAGAAATAGTAGAAAGACGGTGAGCGATCGCAATTACTGTTTTACCAACAGATAGCTTTTCTAATGAATCTTGAATTAAGCGCTCAGATAGCGAATCTAAGGCACTAGTTGCTTCATCCAAAATTAAAATTTCTGGGTTCCGGAGTAAAGCGCGTGCAATAGCAATTCGCTGTCTTTGTCCTCCAGATAACCTAACACCCCGATCTCCTAATTGGGTATCAAAACCTTCGGGCATTTCCAAAATAAATTCTAGTGCATTTGCTAGTTTAGCGGCTTCTTGAATTTCCTCATTCGTCGCCTCTGGAGTTCCGTAAGAAATATTTTGCCAAACATTAGTATTGAAGATAAAAGTATCTTGACTGACAACAGCTATTTTGCGACGGAGAGAGTTAATTTCAAACTGCCGTATCTCGATTTCATCAATGTAAATGTATCCATCTGTAGCATTATAAAATCGAGGAATCAAATCAGCAAGAGTTGTTTTACCAGCACCAGATGCTCCGACTAATGCTGTCATTTTTCCCTTTTCAATTGTCAGGGTAATATTATGTAGCACTAAATTTTCATCATCATAGCCAAAATCCACAGATACTAAATCTATTGACCTGTTTAATCCCTTAAACTTAACTCTGCCATTTTGAAAGTAATATTTTTCATCACTTGTCAACAGATTTTTAATATTGTCTGCTGAACCATGTAAAGTGCTAAGATATGCTCTCGTGCCATTAATATCTTGAACAAATGGGATAAAGCGAAAGAGTACAAAGAAAAAGGTTAGCAAAGAAGCAACTTGTAGCGTTCCATTAGTGACAAGACTAGTGAATGCCAAAATAATCATTCCAATCAATACCGTAGTCGCTACCCCTTCGGCAATTGGCTTCACAAGTGTCCAGGTAAATACAACCTTTGTTGTACTACTTATTACCTTATCGCTAGCTTTATAGTAACGCTGACGCTCAAATTCTTGAGTACCACAAGAATGAACAGTGCGAATGCCATTAATAAATTCTATGGCTGTTGATGTAAAATTAGCATTAGCAGTTGTCATGCCAAAACTTGATTCTCTAACTCTGGCATTTAAATTTGACAACCCCACACCTAAAAGTGTAAATAGCAATGCTGATATTATCGTTAATTGCCATGAAATTAAAAACATTGATATTAAGTAAACAAAGGTTGTGAGTCCTCTAGTTACTAAAAAAGCTCCGCCACTAAAACCTTGTCTGATCCTTTCAATCTCTGTAGTAATTGTGTTAATTAGTTCGCCAGAGCGAGTTTTACTAAAGTAACTTAGCGATAATGATTGTAACTGTTCAAAAATTTGCTTGCGTAAGCGATCGGCAAGATGTAGTTGAGATAATTCAGTATAGACTTGAGAAAAATAATTGAAAGTGGCACGTAACCAAGTACTCAATAAAATTAGCAAAGATACGCGATATAAACGATTAATTGCTGAAGTCTTGGCTCCTAAAATCCAAAGATCGAACCATTGTATTCCTGTTTGGACAGGTTGAGCGTTGGGGCTAGTTAAGCTTTGCAAAAAGGAAAGTAAGAAACCAATACTTACACCTTCAAAGGTTGCCGCCAAAATTGAGAAAATCAGAGCTAAGATTGCAATTTTGCGAAAGTGTTTAAATTCTCGCAATATCAAATAGTTATCCTGCCAAAAGCTGCTAGCTTTAAGCAGATTACTGAGTGGTTGAGGAAGTTTAAAATTCATTAATTTTCTCAGAATATTTTGGCAAGTAGATAGACATCTATAGATTGATACAGTTCAGATAAGCTCAAACCCATGATGTAGAGATGCGATTTATCACGTTTGAAAAACAAATTATCTAGAACCAGATTACTTTATAGATGCTATGTAAACAATTTTTACTTGAGCCTCAGTGCGGTAGATGAAATAATCAATTACCGCACAGATGAATTTCTACTAATTCTCTAAAATCCGGCAACAAATTCAAACCAGTAAAACCAGATGAAATTAGACTTTCTTAATTACGAATTACGAATTGGTATTACAGAGTTTGGCTATCCAGATGTAACAGATGAGACTGTGCCTCTACTTCCCAGGAAGTTGTAATTTCTGGTAATTTATTTAGCTGTACTGCATCTTCCAAAGTCCAACAACGAGATCCGGTTAAACTCATGTCACCCCATAGCACGTTAAATAACTGTGGCAGATTGTTGAGATTGTATTTACCCATCCAACGCGCTAGCGGTGTGGTATTGTGGGTGCAAAAGCTCATCGCTTGAAAGAGTTTACCTCGTTTCCCAACACGCCATTCATGACAAAAAATTGGCCCTGGCGAGTAAACCTGCATTAATCCAATCAATCCCAACATTACTGGACTTACTAATAGCAGCAATACGAAAGCAGCAATCCAATCAATTATTCGCTGCAATTGTCTGAAGGGTTGGTTAGGAAGTTTTTTGTCAGCGGGTATGCTTAGGAATATTGGTTTTTGAGCTGCTTCACATGCATCTGCCCAAAATTTGAGCAAAGTCTCACCCAATTTTGGATCTATGCTGACCAAACTTACTGGAGAATGTTGTAAGCATTCTACTAGCGATCGCTTATTATCTAATGAAGCCAGATATGGTTGTTTCAGTCCTCCAAGCGGCTTCACCAACAGCTTACCCCGCCGCCACAGGAGTGTGCAGTACCCACGATTATCTTGGTGTGACTGGGTTACATCATATAAATTCTCTAGAGTTGGAATTATTGAAGTTGTCATAATGTCTTTGGGTTTATACAAAAGTGAATTACTGAGGCGTTATCAAAGGCTATTAATGCCAAAGACCCAAATCCGAATCTTGTTGTAAGTCCAAAAAGTTGGAGAGAATTGAGGGCAAAAATATGCTATGGTATTTGCCACTCAGCCAAGCATGTATTGCGTAGAATTCTGCTGGTGTAGAGATTTACAAATTAGACAGATACTAATTACATAGGTAGCAATCTTAAATGAAATTGTGAAAATTTTTGTTATGGTCGTCCTTGGTCATTTGTCCTACCTTGCGGGAAGCCCTTCTCTACGAGAGACTGCGCCAACGGGTTCAGCAGTCGCTCATGGGGAAAACCCCCTTGGCGCTAGCCTCTCCCTTTGGGAGAAGACCGCGCTGCTTCACCGCTGGCGCGTCTACGTAATTGCAAATAACAAAGGACAAATGACAAATGACTAATGACAGCCAACTCCAAAAATATTTTACAAATGATTTAGGACTGCTACTATTAACATTCATGGGCAAATCTTGATTTTCCGGAAACTACTGATAGTAGAGAAGTGTAGAGAGAAATTACCCATGAATCTATATCTACGTTTAATTACGCTGAGGTGTTCATTGTCTCGATAGATTTGAAAAACCAGTCTGCTCTTGTCTTCTAGCCTTTATGAAGGTGCTTTAATTTCTAGAATATAAGAGTATGTAGAAATAGCGATCGCTCAAATAACTTCTTTATTTATTCTTTAAAGAGTCAGTGATTTCTCTGAAAACCCATGAAGATAGCATAAATATACTGAATTTATCCCGATCGCAACAAAATTAAATTTTGGTTATAAATACGAAACGCAAAATCCCCGACCTTTTTAAGAAGTCGGGGATTTATCATCTAGCCGTACTAGCTATTTTTCTACAGCTTGTCGCAGAGCCAATTGCTGTTGTTTGATATTAGGTACGTAATTACTATTAGAGTTTGATACCCCATTAGCTACAACCCCAATCAGATTTAACTTACTCAGCATAGCTGTCGCTTGATTAAGCTGACTTCGCGTCACAATACCAATGCTTGCCACCATAATCACACTACGACAAGATGATGCGGTAAGCATAGCATCCACCAAACCGAGAACTGGGGGAGCATCTATCAGAACCAAATCATAGTTTTCCTCAAATGCTGCCATTAATTGCATCATCCGCGGGGAACTCAACAGATTAGCTGGGTCGTTAGGTTTGGGGCCAGCGGTCAAAATATCGATGTAGGCGGAACCTGAGTATTGAAGATTAATTTGATTGGGTAGAGTTGTATCACTCGCCAATAAAGTTGAAAGCCCCTGCTCATTAGGAAGATTCAGTTGATGGTGCAAACTGGGATCGCGTAAGTTGGCATCAATCAGCAGTACCCTTTTGTGTAAACGAGCAGCACTCATTGCCAAACCCAACGCCAAAGCTGATTTACCTTCATCGGCTAAAGCTGAGGTAATCATCAAAGATTTTAAATTAGTGACAGTATTTAAAAGTTCGATGTTTTTGTAAATCAGATCGAGCGATTCCCAACGCGGTGGAGATTGCAATACCTGAATTGTCCAAGGAGCAAGAACTTCTGGCTTACCAAAAGGCAACTTGATCGTTGATTCTCTGGGTTTGGCTGGCGGTAACTTGGGAGTTGTTCCCAACAACGGCATGGCCATTTGCTTCTCTAATTCAGCAGTGGTGTGAACTGCATCATCAGCCGATTCGCGGATAAAGGCAGCAATACCTCCTAACATTAAGCCAACCACAGCACCTAACAGCAAATTCTGTTGGAGATTGGGGCCTAATTGTGCGCCTTTTTGGGGATCTTCTACCACTTCCCAATTAAATCCACCCTTGGAAAGTTCTTGCCGTAATTGTTGTTCTGCTCTTAAAAGTTGCTCTAATCTTTCACGACTAAATTGCAACTGCGGTAGCATCCGATTGTAATAAGCCAACAGAGGCGGGAAGCGTTTGATTTCAAAACGCAGCTCGTTTTCTTTCTGAGCCAAAGTTTGGTCGCGAGCAGTTAAAGCAACTATAGTTGTCTGCGTTTCTACTAACTGACCAGCAAGGCTGAGATCGATTTGGCCCAGTTGTCCTTTTTCGAGAAGAGAGTCTCCATTCGTGAATGCACCAGCAGATTTTCCGCCTAAAGTTCTTCCCACCTCTTGTTGCAATAATTCCTTCTGGCCCTGAAGCTGTTCTTTCAGTTTTTGCACGCTCGGAGTTTGATCTGTAAAGCGTAAGCGTTCTTGTGCTAGTGCCAATTCGCTTTTTTGGATTTCGTTTAGTAAGCCTTGATAACGAGTAGACTGACTCAAACGAGAAGCAACTAGAGCATTTTGGGGAGAACGGTTAAGTTGTTCTTCTAAAGATTTTTGGCGTGCTAAAGCTTCCCCGTACTGAGCGCGAGTTGTCTGTCTTTCTTGGGAAAGATTGTTCAAAGCTGTTTCAATCGCTTTGGCCTGTGATTCTGGATCGATTAAGTTCTGATTTCTGCGAAATCTTTGTAAATTTGTTTCAGCCGCGTTTACTTCTTCACTGGCTTTACTTAACTGTTCCCTGATGATTTGTAGACCTTTTTGTAAACGCGCAGTCTGTTGTTGTTTGTTATATTCCAGATAAACTTGTCGAATTGCATCTAGAACTTTTTGGGTTTTTTCAGGATCTCCAGCGGTGTATTCAACTTGAAATATTTTAGTAGCGACATTATCTTCTTTGCTCCTAATTTGAGTTAAGACCAAAGAAGCTTTAATTTCTGCTGAAGTTATATCTGGATAATTAGACTGAAGTTTATCAACTGCTTTTTGGATGAGTCCCGAACTTTGCATCAAGTTAAGCTGAGTGGCAGTATCTATGACCACATTAGAGTCAGTAAACTGATTGTCTACCCCCGCACCACCTTCCGTTTTCCCTTGATAGTTAGGTTCTACTAGCAGTTGCATAGAACTTTTATAAGTAGGCTTTGTTTTTACAGTTACTATGCTGGCAATGACAAGAGAACTAATTAATACTGCTAAGAACCAAGGAAATCGCCGCACAAATACGGCAAACATTTGCCCGTAACTTGGTTCATTTTCAGAAGCTGGAGCTAGATGAGGATTTAGACTAGTTTGAACCACTTTTATATCCTTGTCTTCAAGACTTACGCTAAGAGAGATTCCGAAGAATACCTATTGTTTTTAACAATCCGCCAAGGACGAGAAAATAAATAGGTAATTTTATAGTGGAAAATTCAGAAATCAAATGAATAATTGCTGCACGCCACAAGCTTGATTGATAATTTGCTCAACCTTGCCAAAGAATGCATTTTCTGAAAAATTTGCTACTGCATGATTACGGATGCGATCGTAATCCCAAGAAATGCTGTTAGCTTCTAGTAAGGCAACTTGGAGAGATTCGGGTGTTTGCCTTTTGAAAAAGACTCCTGTTTCACCTGGGATTTGAGTATCTAATACTCCACCAGCACCATAAGCGATGACTGGTGTACCGCTAGCATTAGCTTCTACTGGAACTAATCCGTAATCTTCTAAGGCTGCGACAATAATAGACTTGGCTTTGGAAAACAAGTCTTTGCGGGTTCTATCACTTACGTGTCCCAAGAACACAATATTTTGTAATGCTTTGGATTTTAACCGTGCTAGTTCTGGCCCGTCACCAGATATTAATAGCCGCCACCCTAACCAATTAAAAGCTTCGACTATTATATCAAGTCGCTTATAACTAATCATCCGGGCGGAGGCCAGATAATATTCATCTTTTATATCTGAAAAAACAAATTTACTAGTATCAATTGGATAGTTCACCATCATTGCCTTTTTGCCATAAATATGTTCAATTCGGCGGGCAACAACGCTGGAATTAGCAATGTAAAGGTCAGGTTCCTGTGCATATTTCAGGTCTACCTTTCTCATGACTTGAAATATTTGTTCGATTAAAGGAGCAAAATATCGATAGTCTCCGTACTCTCTTAAATAAGTTGCTGTATCCCATAAGAAACGGGTAACGTTATGGCAAAAACAAATGTGGCGAGCATTGAGGTTTTTTCGTACTGCTTTGGCGAAGCTGGTGCTACTACTAATAATTAAATCGTAGTCTTGCAAATCCAAGGCACGAAAGGCAGGAAAATATAAAGGAGCCATCGACCTGAAATATTTTGCTGCACCAGGAATCTTTTGTAAGAAGGTTGTATTAACTATGCGATCGCCTAGATCGATCGTTTTTTGGGGATCGTACAAAGATGTGAAAATATCTGCTTCGGGATAGCGCTTACAAAGCAGTTCAAACACACGCTCTGCCCCACCTCGCTGGGTTAAATAATCATGGACGAGAGCAATTTTCATGGAATTTGACCTAAAGTTTCGATCGGGTTTGTTGAAACGCTCCCCAGCAAGTTACTATCAACAACTTTAGTGTCCCGCAGTATAGCTTCTTATCCTCTTGATGAAATTTTTGTGACAAATATGTTGGTAGCGGACTCGGAGATCCCCCCAACCCCCCTTAAAAAGGGGGGCTTTTTCTGATTCTTTCACCCCCTTTTTAAGGGGGTCGCCGCAGACGGGGGGATCTCATCCAAACCGTATTAGGGGCGTACAGCTGTACGCCCCTACAGCTAATTCATTTGTGGCAAATTTTGTGGCAAATGTTTTGAGAACCGATATTATCCAACTGCTACTAAGATTTTTTCTGGAGCGAAATAGGCATTTTGCTCAGCTCGTAATTGGTCGCAAAGTCTGCCTTCAGGTAATTCTACATCCTCATAAGTGAGGACTCGATCTTTAGAAATATCTCGTTTGAGGCGGCACCCTTCAGCTAAACCCATTGGTAGAAGATTTTGCTGTTGGACGATATCGGAATTTTCACATTGTCCGTAGGTCATGTAGTAACCGATGCCATCTAAGATTTCTCCTGCTTTCAGGTCGATTTTGGCGGTGGTGACAACATCTACTAGCGGACTTGCTAGCGGAGACATCACAGCATCACCAAATAAAACAGCACGCGCTACGGACAAAGGAACTTCAAAATGACAGAGGTGATAAGGAGTATAGAAGCTGTAAAGTGGGCCTTCGCCTAATTTATATAAGTTGAGATAGTGGCGTTGCTTGGGGTCGTCGTGAGTGGCAAATACATATACACCTGGGCCTGGTTTTGCTCCAACTACATAATCGACAATACCGCCCAGTTCTTTAAGTTGTTCAACATCATATAACTGAGTCATTTCGTCGACATGACCGCTGAAGTCATATCCTAGCATTCCCCGTTTGGCGACTTTCATACCTGTGGCATTAGCAACGATCGCTTGCTCGAAGGAAATTTTGCTTCCGTCGGCGAAACTAGTCACCATGTGGGACTTTTGACCCCAACGTTTAGCAAATTCTTCTTGGGTGGTGGGATTGCGATAGGGGTCTTGGAGTCCTTTAATGTTACCGCACAATAAGGGAGTTAAACCAATGCTTTTGACAAAGCGATAAAGGTTCATTTGCACCCCTGGCTGATCGCCATCACAAGCGCTGAGAATCACGCCTGCTTTGTCGGCATACACTTTCAGGATGGGGCCAATGGTGCCATCGAGTTCAGCATTCATCATAATCACATGTTTGCGGTAGGCGATCGCTTCCATCACGATCTCAGCGCCAAATTCCACTGCACCCGTGACTTCGATTAATGCATCGATGCCTTCAGCCCGACACAGTAACTTAGCGTCTTCTGTGACTGCATACTTACCGTTAGCGATCGCATCTTCTAATTCGCTGACAGTTGCAACAACTTGAATATCTTCAATTCCTGCTTCTGAATAAGCTTGTTTAGCTGCACCAATCTGGCGATTGGATATAGCAACTAACTCCATTCCTGGCACTGAATTGACAATTTGGTTGGCAATTCCTCGACCCATAAAACCAGCACCAATCATTCCCACCTTGATAGGATTTCCTGCTGCTGCACGGGCTTGTAAGGCGCGATCGATAATAATCATGAACTAAACTCCATTTTGGAACTGTTTGTTGTGTTACAAATTCTCGATAATTTTGCACTTAATAATTTTTTACAGATCAACATTAAGTACATTTTCATTAATGACAGCTACTAACTGGTTTTTTGCTAGATGTTATAATTGGCTGTCATTAGTCATTAGTCATTTGTCATTTGTCATTTGTGATTACAAATGACAAAGGACGACCATAACAAAAATTTTCACAATCTCATTTAGGATCGCTATATATAGCACAAGTCTTGGTGGTTAGGACATCAACAGACGATAAAACTTAGACACAAAAAGGCTTTTCACCCAGTCCCCAGTCCCCAGTCCCTTGCTATAGTTATCTGGAAGCTGTACCGCCAACAGTCATCATTCTCAACAAAGGCCAATTTAAATCTTTCTCGGAGATTTCAGTCACATCTAGAGGCCAATCAATGTTAAAAAATGGGTCGTCATAGCGTAAACCTCTTTCATATCCTGGAGTGTAAAATTCACCCACCTGATATACAACTTCAGTCTCATCGGTTAGCGCTTGATAGCCATGAGCAAACATTTCTGGAATATACAAAGCACGGTGATTTTCTGGGGTTAGCTCTACACCAATGTATGATAAAAAGCTAGGAGATTCAGGACGCATATCAATAATTACGTCGTAGATTGCACCTTTAGTACAGCGAATTAATTTTGTTTCTGCTGCTGGCAAAATTTGATAGTGCATTCCGCGGATAGTGCCTTTTTTATAATTAAAAGACAGATTACATTGGGCAACTGTTGGCTTTAATCCGTGTGCTGCAAATTCTTGAGCGCAAAAAGACCGAGCGAAAAAACCACGATGATCTGGCTTTTCTTCTAAATCAATGATGAATGCGTCTTTGAGTGCAGTTTGAGTGAAGATCATGAATGAATAACCTTGATAGGAATATTGACGATAACAAAACTTGGCAAATTTGAAAACTTAACTTGTTAGAAATCTCATCAAAAATAGTTTTGAGCAGATTTTTAGATTAACAAGCAGCTTGCTTTAACTGAACTATATGGCAATACGCTTGGGTTAAGCAAATTTATCTGTTAAGGCAGGCAGGGGGAGCAGGGGAAGCAGGGGGAGAGATAAAAAGCTTAACTGAACTGTATTGAACTATATGGCGCTATTACTGACTGGTTCAGTTAACTTTGGTTGGGGAAAAGTATTGTCTCGATATTGAGTACAAACTTCTGGGCGATCGGGAGAAGTAGAAGTGTAGCACGAGAATAAAGTTAACCTATCTTCAGTGCGTGATGTACCGTGATGTATGGCTTTTTTGGGATCGACAATAATGACTGTTCCTGCCGATCCTGTACAAGATTTCCAAGCCTCTTTCGGGATGATTTCATTTAGTTCTTCATCGGTGATACCTAAATGACCAGATTGCCAAAGCTTGTAGTAAGTACGGTAATAGTTGAATTTAAATAAAGAGGTTAAAGAGGCTGGGATATATTCAAATGGCCCGTGCTTTTCTTCAACATCATTTAAGTAAATAATGATTTTGATCATGCGGCGGTCTTCTGCATCTTTATGCCATAGTTGTGTACCAAACTGATTTTTATTAGGGAAATCTTTGCGGAGATGTACACCATGAAAAATGATTGGCAGACCAATGTAGTTTTCAATGATGTTTAGAAGCCTTTTTTCGCTTCCCCAAGTTGCAAATTCAGGTAAATATGTAACTGTGTAAATTTGGGGAAATTTTTCCTTTGAATCGTCATGATTGCTAGATTCCATTTGGGACGAATAACCATAAGCTGCCTTGAGCAATTCTGCTGTTGAATCGAATCCCAATTCAGCAAGTGTGGTAATATGAATACCATCAAATTTAAGGTCATCAAGAATTTTGCGATCGCTTGCTTCTAGTACAGGCAAATTAGCAGCGTGTTTTAAAAGTGCTAATCTGTAAACTAATTCAGATCCCAGTGAAGATATTTTGCGTTTAATCTTGAGCAGCATGACATGACTACCTTTAATAGACTATCGGCTATTTTCTACTTGCTGCCTTAACTCTGCTCTGGGATAAGTATCATCCCAGTATTGGGTGCAGAGTTCTGGTCTTTCAGGAGGGTTAGCGGTGTAACAAAAGAATAGTGTTGAGCGTTCTTCTGTGCGGACTGTGCCGTGATGCAAAGCATTTTTCGTATCTACAATAATGACTGTACCTGCTGGCCCTGGGCAGGATTTCCAAGCTGATTTGGGGATGACTGGTTTTACTTTTTCATCATCGATGCCCATATAACCTGATTTCCAAAGTTTGTAGTAAAGCTGAATATAATTCCAACTAAACAAGGAAGTTAAAGAGCGGGGAATGTATTCAAAAGGCCCAGTTTTTTCTTCGACATCATTCAAGTAAATAAAGATTTTGATAATGCGGTGGTCTTCAGCATCGCTGTGCCATAGCAGTGTGCCAAACTGATGTTTGCTAGGGAAATCTTTACGTAAATGTACACCATGAAAAGCAATAGGCAGACCAATATAATTTTCGATCAGATTGAGAAGTCTTTTCTCCATTGCCCAAGCATAAAATTCTGCTAAACCTGTAACCGTGTAAATTTGTGGTAACTTTTCATCTAGATGGTCGTTGTTGGGATTTTCCATCTGAGACAATTGCTGATAAGCAGCTTTGAGCAGTTCGGAGCTAGAGTCGAAGCCTAAATCTGCCAGTGTTGTGACACAAACACCGTCTTTTTTGAGAGCTTTGAGAATGTTGCGATCGCGCCCTTCCAATGCTGGCAGATTTCTGCTATGCTTCCAACGAGCTACATAATATTCAAAATCAGCAGACAGCGTAAATATTTTGCGTTTAATTACACTAAACATGTGGTAAACTATTTCCAGTTTCAATGTCGATTTATCAGTAATTTAGTAGCTTATGGCTTATAGTTTCGTATTTCTTGAGCAGGTATTTCATTTGATTCGGCTAAACTAAATTCTTTAGAAATTATCACGTCAAAAGCACATAAACCGACTAAAGCCAAAAATGGGACTACTGTCTTAATGGCAGACATAGGCCATCTTCTTAAAGCACCTAAGAAAACTTTCAAGTTGACTTCTTTACCGTTTTGCAAAAGCATCCGCCGACAAAACTGCTTAGAATATCCACTCTGTTCCAATTTCAAAATTACTTCGGGTATGTGTTTGTATTGCATTAACAGTGCAGATTTTGGTTCTTTCTGCCAATAACTTACACCCACAACACATTCTAAATAAGTCTCTTTCGTGACAATTACACGACCATTAGAAGCACAATACCCGGCTAAATATGCTAAAGATATCCAATTATTCTCAGCATCTTGCCAATTTTGGAGAGCGCATTTCACTAAATCAGTACGGTAAATTGTAGCAGTCAGAAAAATAACTGCACCAACACTTTTTGAGAAACAATGCTCAAATATAGCTTTACCATCACCATCACCATCTTCACTATCTATATCAAACCAGCGATTACCAACAATTGTTGGTGGATGAACTGGTTCACCAGTAATTTGGTTTCGACCGGAAAAGTTGAGAAACAATAGTGATAAATCTTCGTATTGCTTAAGTTTGCTAATTACATAAGCAATAGCTCTATCTTGAATTGGGTCATCGTCACCAATTGTCCAAACATATTTTGTTGTTGTCGAATTTAGGCAATACATAATATTTTTGACAACGCCTAAATTCTGAGGATTTTTATTTGATTTAAATAGAATATTGCTAAGTATTATTTGCCATTTGTTGATTACATCCTGAGTGTTGTCTGTTGAACAATTATCAGAAACTAAAATTTCACAATCATCTTCAAAACCTTTGACAGCTTGAGCTAGCCATGCTAACTGTTTATCTAGTAATTCAGCCCGATTATAAGTCGGTATAGCAATGGTCAATAATTTCTGCATGGTAATAAATAGTAGTTAATAAATTGATATATAAATGGTTACAGGCTAGTCTCTAGCTGTTTGGGTGGGAAAAGAATTGCCCAAGCTGATATACTTAACAAACGTAGGTAAGGAATAAATATCTTGATTGTCAAGAAAGGCCAACGTTTTAAAGCACCTAATAAAATTTTCAAGTCAGTTTTTTGATGGAAATTCTGCCAAATCATTTCCTGACAAAATTTATGAGGATATCCTACCTGTAGTAGTTTGATATAAACTTCAGGTATGTATGCATATCGCATTCTAAAGTTCCATGTTGGGTCAAGATCCAAAAGACTAGCGCCCATAGTACATTCTAAATAAGTGTCTTTAGTGACGATGATACTTCCATGAGCAGCACAAAATGCAGTCCAATATGCTTGAGACGCCCAATTATTAGTAGCAGACGGCCATTTTTGTAAAGCTCGTTGCACTAAATTTGTGCGATAAATTGCTGCTGATATAAAAACTACACCACCAAAATTTTCATTCAGGTAACTTTGAAATACAGTTTTACCATCAACTTTTAGTTCGTCGTTATCACTATTCAACCAGCGTTCGACAACAAGTTGACCTGTTTGTTTTTGACGACCAGAGAAGTTTAAAAGCATTAGTCCTAAATCTGAATGTTTTTTTAGTGTCGTTAACACATAATCTAGGGTTCTCTCTTGAATTGGGTCGTCATCGCCAATTGTCCAAATATATTTACTATTTGGGGCTTTTAAGCAACACGCAATATTACCCATGACCCCAATATTTTCACTATTACTGTTTGATGTAAATGTGACATTACTAAGAATTAACTGCCACTTTTTAATAATTTCTTGGGTATTATCTGTCGAACAATTATCAGAAATAAAAATTTCACAGTCAGACTCAAATTTTTTAATAGAATTGGCTAACCAAGTAAGTTGTTTATCTAAAATATGAGCACGATTGAATGTAGGAATTGCGATAGTCAGTAATTTATTCATATAATAGTTTACAAATATTTTTATGGATGAAGTAAGCCCGAATCAATACTATTTGATTCGGATGCTTAAATTATTTTTGGTTACTAATAGGCAACTTTAGCTACTTTTTATTCCAGAAAAAATCTTTGTCAATCTGCTCTGTCCGAATTAGATACTCTAGCTGTTTTAAGCGAGTAAATCCTCTAAACAAGAACGTATCTTCAGCCATGTGTATTTGACTGAATAAATCAAATAACTGCTGGGCACCAAGTCGGGCATTCCAATCACATTTAAATCCGGGTAGGATTGTGTTAATTTTCTCGAAAGATACGCGATAGCTGCGGTTATCTGCGCCGTTATCACCAAAGGATAATTTACAATCTGGGAAAACATCAGCAATAATTTCCGCAATTTCTTTAACGCGATAATTATTCGCTGTATCTCCCACGTTGAAGATTTGGTTATGTACAATGTCTCGTGGTGCTTCTAAGGTGCAAACTATTGCTTTGCAAATATCCAATGCGTGGGCTAATGGCCGCCAAGGTGTGCCATCACTAATCATTTTGATTTCTTTGCTTGTCCATGCCAACCCTGCTAAGTTGTTTAAAACAATATCAAAGCGCATTCTAGGAGAAGCACCAAAGGCTGTTGCATTCCGCATAAAGGTGGGAGAGAAGTCATCGTCAGCGAGTGGTGCGACATCTCTTTCTACGAGAGTTTTACATTCTGCGTAGGCTGTTTGGGGATTAACTGCGGATTCTTCTGTAACATCACCTGCGGTAGCAACACCGTAGACACTGCATGAAGACATATATACAAAACGACGTACATTCATAGCCTTAGCTAGACTAGCCAAACGAACTGAACCTACATGATTAATTTCATAGGTAATATTGGGTGCCAATTGTCCGGCTGGGTCGTTGGAAAGTTCTGCCATGTGAACTATGGCTTCAATACCTTCTAAATCATCAGGTGTGATGTTGCGGATATCTTTATTAAGGGTTTTGGGTGTCACTCCACTAGAGTTGTACAGCCAACCAACTTTATAGAAACCAGTATCTAGACCAATAACTTCATGTCCTCGTTCGATTAACAGAGGCGGTAATAATGAACCTAGATAACCTTCTGTTCCTGTTACTAATATTTTCATTGTGGTTAATTCCTTTGTATTGTATTGATGAGTTGAATTCTTCGTTTAACTGGACGCATAGATGTACGCCCTAGAGTGTGTTGCATCTAGAAGGGAAGCGCTGTATAGCCGTAGTCACATAGGTTAGGACAGTATTGAGCGCTCAAAACCTTGACAAAACTGGGTTTTTACTCAGCACGGGCTAAACGCCCCGCTACCGCTAACAGCACTTTGCTATATATAACTTGGCTAAAGTCATTATGTAATTATTAAAACCTTTGCAGGCTTACTTATTGGGTAGCAGCACTCTATAGCGGTTCTTAATTGATGCATGACACTTTTTTCTTGTGGGATGGGTGTCTTACCTGTCCCTTGTATTTTCAGGCAGACAAAGATGCCCACTATACAAGATTCATCCCTTAATTCAGCAGTCCCGGAAATAACAACGATGCTATCTATGCAATTACTACACTCTCTAGATGCGAAAGTTGGGGAATTTCTGCCACAAGCGCTTTGCCGATTTCTAGAGAAGATGTGGCAGCAGGAGAAGGAGCATTGCAAACATGAATGGAGTTTTGACCAGAAACAATCAAAAAGTCGTCTACAAGCTTGCCATCGTTCATTAAGGCTTGAGCACGGACTCCTGCATGGGTGGGAATTAAATCTTCTGCTTGCACTTCGGGAATTAGTTTTTGTAAACTTCTGGTGAAGGCTGCTTTGCTAAAAGAACGAATGATTTCTTGGATGCCTTCATCAGCGTGTTTAGCTGCTAATTTCCAGAAACCGGGATAGGTAATGACTTCCAGAAAATCTCGTAAGTCAAAGTCGGTTTTTTTGTAACCTTCGCGTTTGAGGGATAGAACCGCGTTTGGGCCTGCGTGGACGCTACCATCAATCATCCGGGTAAAGTGGACACCTAGAAAGGGGAAATCTGGATTGGGAACTGGGTAGATTAGTGTCTTGACCAGATAACGTTTTTCTGGGGTGAGTTCGTAGTATTCTCCCCGGAATGGGACAATTTTGGCTTGGGGTTCAACTTGACCTAGTTTGGCGGTACGATCGCTATGCAATCCAGTACAATTAATTACAAAGCGGGTTTCAAAGTTGCCGTTGTTTGTTTGCAATACCTGATTTTTACCACTTACAAAGATTTTTAGGACTTTTGTATTCAGGTGTAAATTTCCACCCTGCTGTTGAATAAGCTCGGCATATTTCAAACAAACTTGCTTGTAATTAACAATACCAGTTGAGGATACCCGAATTCCACCTACACATCTAACATGAGGTTCAATTTCCTTAACTTCTTCGGGGCTAATTCTCTGGACTTCTATGCCATTGTCTAAGCCGCGTTGGTAAAGATTTTCTAAGCGTGGTAGTTCTTGTTTTTCAGTGGCGACAATTACTTTACCACAAACTTCATGGTCAATTCCATGCTCTTGGCAGAATTCTACCATTGAACGAGAACCATCACGACAAAATTTAGCTTTGAAACTCCCTGGCTTGTAGTAAATACCAGAATGAATTACCCCGCTATTATTACCAGTTTGGTGAAATGCCCATTGACTCTCTTTTTCTAGTACTAAAATCTGGGCATTGGGATAGCGTTTTCCTAAAGCCAACGCTGTCGAGAGTCCAACTATTCCCCCACCTATAATCGCAAAATCATACATTAGTATTATCGCACTTCAAATTACAGTAAATCTATAAAGTCATTTGTCATTTGTCACTTGTCATTTGTCATTTGTTATTTGACTCCTGACTCATAACTCCTAACTCCTAACTCTTCTTACCATACCTTCCAAGGAGCCTGATTGTTCTTCCACAGCCCTTCGAGATAGTTTTTATCGCGTAAAGTATCCATTGGTTGCCAAAACCCATCATGCCTGAAAGCTGATAGCTGTTCCATATCAGCTAGCTTTTCTAATGGCTCTTGTTCCCATACCGTAGAGTCATCAGCAATTAAGTTGATTACTTCTGGTTCTAACACAAAATAACCGCCATTAATCCAAGCTCCATCACCTTCGGGTTTTTCCCGAAAGCTAGTGATTTTGGTTTGCTCATATCCTAAAGAAATAGCACCAAAACGTCCAGCGGGCTGAACAGCTGTAAGTGTTCCTAAACTATTTTGTTCTCTGTGAAATTTAACTAGCTCGGTGATATTAATATTACTGACACCATCGCCATAAGTAAAGCAAAAAGTTTCATTACCAAGATGTTCGCTGATTCGCTTTAAGCGTCCGCCTGTCATTGTATTATCACCCGTATTTACTAAGGTGACACGCCAGGGTTCTGCATAACCAGAATGCACGTTCATCTGGTTAAAGCGCATATCAAAAGTAACATCTGACATATGTAAGAAGTAGTTAGCAAAATACTCTTTAATTATGTAACCTTTGTAACCACAACAAATAATAAAGTCATTAATGCCGTGAGCAGAGTAAGTTTTCATTATGTGCCAAAGAATTGGCTTACCACCAATCTCAACCATCGGCTTGGGTCTAACACTGGTTTCTTCACTGAGGCGTGTACCAAGACCTCCAGCCAAAATCACCGCTTTCATGCAATTACCTCGGAGATTTGTAGGGATATGATTATTCGACTTTTTCGAGATGAAGAGGATGCACTCCAAGGGAGAGAAATGTATTTCTGATTTCTGTTTCTCCGTCAATAATCTAACTGTAATTTCCGATGAAATTATAAAGGTAAGATAAATTAAAATCTTTTCTATATAAAAGCTCTATGAATATCTATAACTACAGAAATAAATTACTCAATGAAATAAAAATATTACCTATAAAATAACTAGGGTTAGCGCCAGCTAACCCTAGTCAGGCTTGATTTGTTCAATCAAAACCAACAATATGTTAGTAACAAAACTTACTTGTTTCTAGTTAGTTTTTTCCACATTACTTGAGCCTTGGAATAAAGGGTCACATTTATTTTCGATGACTACACACATATTACTGAGTGCTTGTTGATAATTATCCATGTCATCTTGCTCAAGAAATATTTTGGCAGATGTCTGTATATCTTCGACAGCTTTCGCTTGGTTTTTGTTCGATTCACTACCGCCATATTGTGCCAGTTCATAGCGAACCATACCTCGTTTGAGATATGCTTTTGCTAGTTTGGGGCTTAGGGCTAATGCTTCGTTAAAGTCAGCGATCGCTTGATTATATTCTTGCTGATAATTGCTGCTATATTGAGCAATTTGATAATAAACAACACCCCGCTGGAAGTAAGCTTCGGCTTTGGAGATATTACGTTTTATTGCCTGAGTAAAATCTGCGATCGCTTTTTTGTAAGCTTGTTGAGATTCACCGCTGTATTTAGCCATTTGGGCGCGGACAATCCCTCGTCTGACATAAGCTTCAATTTCATTATTATCTAGACCAATGGCTCGATTATAGTCTGCGATCGCTAGATTATATTCTTTATCGGGATCGTTGCTATATTCGGCAAGCATATAGCGGGCATTGCCCCGATTTACCAGAGCTTTGATTTGATTGGGATTGATTTTCAGAGCTTGGCTATAATCTGTAACTGCTCCTTCATAGTCTTTCAGGTTATAGCGGGCATTACCACGATTGACAATTGCTCTAGCATGTGTCGGTTCTTGTTCAATTGCTTGGCTAAAATTGACAATTGCCTTGTCATAGTCTCGCTCTTTATAAGCAATATAACCTTGCTGATAAGAATCAGCGAAGCTGAGTTTATTATTTGGCTGGGAAGACTTGATTGTTTGTTGGGTGTAAGCATTTTGGGAAACTAACGGCTGAGTAAATTTAATCATTACGTCTGCATATCCCAATAAACCAAAACCTAGCAAACAACAAATAATCGGGTATAATTTTGACTTTTTGGAAGGTTTATATGAACCGCTGGGAGTCATTATTGGCTGCCAGTAATTAACTAGCTGCTGCGGTGACATGGCTCGCTGGGGAAAATGCGGTGTTTGATTGTAGCGCTTTCTCGCTTTGACTCGCGGTTGGAGATGTTCTCTAGCTTCTATAGCCCGATGTGATGGGAAGGGGTCGCGTCCGCCTAATCGCACTGTACGTTCGCACCACGGACAGCTACGCATGTGGTTGTTGTAGCGATGCTGGGGATTTGTCGTACAGGTAATCAGGGACTCTTCGGCTTCAGCGATGGCTGAGAGCCAAGTCTGGGCACTGGGGCGTAGTTGTGGGTTGTTATGACCTTCTTCAAAACAACGGATAAATAATTCCTGTAAGCTGGGATGGAGAATTTCCCAAGGGGGTGCAATGGGTGTCGGCAGGTAGGGTACGTAACGCTTTTGGCTGTAAGTAAAATGACCCGATGCAATGCGTGCTTCGTAAGGTGGTGGCTCAATCGCACCTTGAAAAATCCCCGAAAATGGGTGGGTGCCTTCCATTAAAAGTTGAAATACTAGCACCCCTAACCCAAATAAATCGTGAGAGATTTCGCGATCGTGCTGGGCAAAAGTTTTATTTTGTAGTTCTGGTGGAGTAAACTCAGGTTTACCTACTGGGCAGCGATAAACAACATTGCTGTTTGGGTCGGTTACTTGGAAAGAGTCTGTGTCTATCAAAGTTACCAGTGCTGTATCACTGACGAGGATATTAGACTCGTTCACATCACCAATGCAATATCCACTAGCGTGCAAAGCGGCAAAAGCTGCCGCCAAGTTTCGAGCCGTGCGGAGCAGGTACTGATAGTTGAATAAAGGGCAATGTTGCCGACGAGTTCTGGGGTTGTAAAAGTCGATGATTGGACGCATCCCCTGAATACGTGGCATCAAAAAGCCCAGGATGCTATTTTTGCCATCTGCCGCCCGCAATAAATCCTCTGGCCAAGCAATAGAGATATGCCCTAAACTCGCCGTCGGGTTTTCTGGCGGGTTGGCAAGCATCGCCTGGAGTTTCTCTGCATGAGCAGTGGTTGGCTTGTGGTAAATCTTCGCCACCAAGTCGTTATCGGATGGCACTGCATAAACACAAGCTTCACCGCCACGTCCCAAACTGACATTGAGACTGAGGATTTCTTTTTTGGGGGAACAACGTAGTACCTGCATAATGAAATTACCGCTAACGGAAGTTATTGTAAGATGTAGAAACCTGTAGATTTGTTGCTCATGAGTCGTTGAATGCAGCTATAATGAGTGTTAAATCATCATCAGTGCGTTGCGTAATCCGCTCTGAGCGTAAAAATTTTACCAATTGCTCCTTCGCTTCTGTCTTATCCTCGGTATTGGCGACAAATTCAAACAGCGGAAAAAAGAATGGTTTGTGAGGTTCGCCAACAACCATATTCAAAGCCAGCATTTGTAATCCGTCGGTGATGATACCAACGTTTACTATGTCTGTGCGCCATAATCTCATTTGTGCTGTATCTAAGGCATTAGGCGAAGTTAAAAAAGTGGTTTCGTTGATGTATTCACCGCTGTCAGGCATCGTCAGTGCCAGCAGGTTGCCCAGACGATCTTTTGCCACTGCCAAACCATCACCTATCTGAACTACAGCTACAACTTCTGGTGTGGCAACCAGCATAATTAAGGTAGTTGCTAAATCTTGAGGCTGTTTGTCACAAGTAGCCGCCTCATCCTCCACAGCTTTTTTGGCGGCGAATATGGCATCATTTAAGAGCGATCGCACCAATGTATCATCAGTCAAACTTCTTCGGGTCAGCCCAATGGTTGAAATGTTTTCGATTGCTGTCTCTACAGCAATCATCGCTCCCACTTTCCCAAGGCTAGCAGAACCCGCGCCATCTGCTGCGGCCGCCACTAAAACATTATCTGACAATATCTGCCAGTGATGAGCATCCTGACATAATTGATTGTTTTTTAAGTGACTTGTACCACATACAGACGCAGCCACAATCCGCCATTGAGCAATCTGTTTTGATATGTTCATAAATTTTTTTTTCAAGCAGCTAGCTGCGTAAACATCAAGCTGCGATTTTTCATTAAACAGTCCCCCAACCAATCGGCGGTAGTGCTACCTGTTCGTCTACTTGAGAATGAGAAACAGCCGACATACTAGTTGACAGCCAGACAAACATCTCAATAAAATTTAATCCTTTCAGCTTTAAAGGAGTACGTACAGTTATTTGATTTAAACGCGTCATATTCGCATTTTCTACACCAACTGTAAAGAATGCTACCCGCTTGTTCGCTTCGTCTCCCTGTAGGCGCTGGGATGCTTGCTCTACCACTTGCTCTAACTCACCTTGGGGTTCTCCATCGGTAATCATAAATACCCAAGGACGATAGTAAGCAATCCCGTTGGCACGATACTGAGATTTCCGCTCTTGAATTATGTCTAAAGCTTTATGAATTCCTGCACCCATTGTAGTCAAGCCCTGTGCTGTCAAAATCGGCGGATTGAATTGATCGGCAGTCACAAAGTCTTGTACTACATTGATATTACTATCAAAAGTGACGATCGCCACTTCCACGCGTCTGGCGGCTAAGGAATTTTTGACTAGTTCATCCTTTAAGCTTAGTAAACCTTGATTTAAAGCTTCAATCGGCTCTCCTTGCATCGACCCAGATGTGTCTAATAAAAGTACACAAGGACAACGGGGTTCTGGGTTCTCAGCAAATTCTACTACTTCATCAAGTCTTAATGTATCATGCATAACTTTTTGTGTTATGTTAAAGTTCAAAGCTTTATTTCCCTTTGCTCAGAGTATATAGTTCCAATCGCCGAGGCGACTACAGAATATAGTATCTATTGGTAGATGCTCTAATCTTTATTAAACAAATTATTTTCATGAAGTTCTCTATATATTTAAGATGAACTTGAGTACAGCTTAGTTTAGCAAAAAAGAGTTTATCAAAACCCAGCATTACCTGTTGTAATGTATCTACCAAAAATTTATATCCATTAACCCTACAGTACAATAAATACGTAAACTTTTTTAGATAAGTTTTTAAAGATTTTATGTAGAAGAATCGTTTCTTTAAGGAAAAGTAATTAACCATAATTAAGTTCGTTAACTTTAGAAGTATACCAGTGTAACTACGCAAACTTGGAATTAAATATGCTTCTTGAAGTGAGTGGGCATAAAGAAACGTCATTATTAAGGTCTTCATTCAAGAGTTGTCAGTAGTTAGTAAAATCCAGAATTAACCAACATCCACTGATAATCTCGCTATGATAGATGCTTACCTTTATTCATACCTACTTGATTTTTGAGATAGATTAAGTAAAATGTGCTAAATGTAACAGACTACTTAAAAGTCTTACAATTTTTAATATATGTACATATTTTCAAATAAATAATTTGTGGTTAGAAAAATATTACAAAGAAGAGAATACTTTATAGCTCATATTTTCAATCTACAAATGTTCGCTTGTTGATTCCGCAAAAAACTTGAAAAATATGAATAACTCAGGTACATTCACCAAACTACGTCCTCTAAGTTTGTTAAGACAATTATCCAATTGTTCCGACAGTACTTGTTTACAAGTATTGAGTAACTCAGTTTCTTGGTCGATTTACTTAGAACAGGGCAAAATAACTTACGCTACCCATTCCGTGGAACCCTTTGATCGACTAGAACGCCATTTGCGACGCCTCAGCCAGCAAATTCCACTCCTGACTAATGAGGTTCGCCATCAAGTTCGGCTGATGTTTGAACCTGACTCACACAGTCAGTTAATCATAGATGACACTAATTCGAGAAGCCACCCTCCTGAGTATCAGGCTATATCCTGGCTTGTTAGTGAACAACATCTACATTCTACACAAGCAGCAGTACTGGTTCAAGAATTAGTTAAAGAGGTAATTGAATCATTTTTGCTCATCAAAGAAGGTACTTATGAATTAACAGAATCACTTGATAGAATGCCAAAAATTTGTCGATTAGGTGTCGAAAAAATTCTAGAGTATTGCCAATTAAGATTACAGAACTGGCAGGCTTTTATACCTAAAATTTCTTCAGCATATCAACGTCCCTATCTATTGATTAATAGCAAGTTTGATGACCAAGATTTACCCAATCTACAGCCAGATTTAATTAACTGGATGAAGGGTTTTAGCTTGTGTCATCTGGCTGTAATTTTGAATCAAGATGAAATTCAATTAGCTCGCAATTTATACCCTTACATCCTTAAGGGTGCGATTATCCTTCATGAACCCGATCCACCTTATGATAAATTACCAAAGATTTTTGAGGAGCGATGTCTACGACGGGCTACGCCTACGCTTTTCTCAAAATTGATTTCAGGGTTAGTTGACACGAAACAAGAACTAAGTAACACTGTTAATTCTTACCAAAATATTCCTGAAGAGAAAATAGTGCCTGTTCAGCGATTACCACAGATTTCTACTCCTTCCAAAGAAAACGTTCAGGAACCAACAATATCAAATAACATAAATTCTGCTTCCCCAAGAGTAACGGCTGCTACTGTAACAGTAAAAAAAGTCCACAAAATCGTTTCTGTAGATGATAGCCCTACAATTCTTAAAGAAATCAGTTATTTCTTAGAAAATGAAAATTTTTCTGTAGTGACTATTAACGATCCAGTGAAAGCAGTTTTGTCAATTATAAGGCACAAACCAGACTTAATTTTGTTGGATTTAAACATGCTAGGAATTGATGGCTATGAGTTGTGCCGGATTATACGAAATAATTCACTATTTCAAAATACTCCTATTATCTTTGTCACTGGGAATAAAGGAATCGTAGACAAAGTAAAAGCCAAATTAGTTGGGGCGTCTGGATATCTGACTAAACCGTTTACTCGCGCCGAATTACTGAAAATAGTCTTTATGCATTTGACTTAAATTAACTAGCTTACCCATTACATTTTAAAGAGTAATACTTCTGGGTTAATTACAGATTAGACTTACGCAAAAAGTGCTAAAAAGCTTAATTTATCGAACTGCCAAGAACGCCAATAACGTCAAGAATCGTAGAGTTTGCGTAAGTCCTAACAGATTGAAATTCTTGAAGTACTAGAAGGTTGATTCTTGCGCCGCTCAATGAGAGCAATGTCAACTGCAAAGCTTAACCCAGAAGTATTGTATTCAAAATGTAATCAACTCAAGTTGGTAAAAAGAACCATTGCCACAATAGACAGGCTTACAGATGCAAAACAGATGCCTTTCTGCCACAAACTTTTAGGCTATGGTAGAGAAATCATAATTTGGGTTGTTGTAGCCTGGATTTGATATGGCGGATGTTACAAGGTCAGAACTACTGAGTAAACTGCTGACATCAGTTCCTATATTTTGGCTAGGTTTAGTACTACCTAGCGATATCAGTTCGCCATTAACAGAGAAATTCCAGCCTTCATTACCAACGAGTGTTTTGTCATCACCACTAGCTTCAATCCGGTTTCCCAGGAGATTGCTGTTAGTTACATTGGCAGTGTTGCCACTACCAAGGATATCGTTTTTACTACCAGGTAGTGTATTGGCATTACCAAGGATGTCGTTGTTATTGCCTAAGTTCCAGTTACCATTACCGTTGGTTGTGCTCTCGTTACCAAAGCCCCAGTTGCCATTACCTTCAGTTTTACCGCCATCACCGTAGTTCCAGTTTCCATTACCGTTGGTTGTGTTACCACTACCAAAATTCCAGTTACCATTACCGTCGGTTGTGTTGTTACTACCATATAGCCAGTTACCGTTACCTTGGCCACTGTTATCGGTAGTATTTGCACCATCTAATTTTTGAATATCAGATATCCAGTTGTCACTCTTATAAGGTACAGGTTGACCGTTGCCAGTTTCAGGTAGGTTACTACCACTTTCCTTGGAGGGTGGAGTGCTGCCAAATGGTAAGTTACCAGGAAGGTTGCCGCTACCACCAGATGCGTTACCACTAGATGCGCCACCAGCAAAGGGGTTGCCGCTACCACTAGATGCATTACCACTAGATGCGCCACCAGCAGATGCATTACCAGCAGATGCGTTACCACTAGATGCGCCACCAGCAGATGCATTACCACCAGATGCGTTACCACCAGATGCACCACCAGCAAAGGGGTTGTCGCTACCACTACCTAATACACTAATATCACCGCCAAGGACTCCGATGAGTTGATTGAACGGATTATTAGTATCAGTTAAAGCCCGCTCGTCAAGTGGTCGCTCATAATTATATTTGTACTTTCCATCTTCACTGGTTGTGGATGAGTTACCACCACCGATGAAGGAAGCGAAAACACTACTACCACTAGCAGCACCACCAAAGCCATCGCCACCAGAGACACTGCCACCAAAGCCACCGCTAGCAGCACTACCAAAGCCATCGCCACCATCTAAACTGCTGCCATCGGTAGACTGCCATTTGCCATCACTGAAAGAAAAATTGCCATTACCAGTTAAATTCTTACTAGTACTTTGTGACCCAGTTGTTTGATTGCTATTGCCAGAAGTTGCCATTAGAATTAAACTCCTATTACTCAAACTGAAATACCTCTATCAAGAGGAAGATTAACGACATGAATGAAAGCATTTTTTTACTTTTTTTCAATAAAAACTACTAATAAAAACAGCAATCACCACATTTAGTAAAAGTATATAAAATCAGATTTACATTTAAAATGAACAAAATTTCGATTGGATTGCCTATTCTTTAGATTGGATTGTCTATTCTTTCGATATTGTTGAGATAGATTTCAGCAAATTGTCCGATCATCCTGATAGTGAATGCTTTAGAGGCAGTTTGTACAGTAATTTGTTCGGCTCCAAGAGGGGCAAATTTATCTCTTTGGAGTTCGACAACACAATACAATATAATTACACTACAAAAAAGAGGAAAGTGTAATTTTTGTAGTCTATTGAATGAGAAAATATTACTTGTGAGGTTTGCTCGAGTTTTAAAGATTCAAGTTCTGCGATCGCTAGAGCAAACGCATCTAAATTACTCTCGATCGCAACCAATGTTAAGAACCAACGAGAAAAATCAACATTTCTCATTTGATTTATTTTCCAAGTCTCAAAGCCATATCTCCGATGGGCTACGCCTTGTGAAATCGCGATCGTTGCTCATTTCAATAAGCTGGGCTTGTTGAGAAGAGAGAAAAAATAATGTCCCTTTTACATAATGTAATAATTGCTAAACTATGGACTAATAGTGCTAGAAAGTAAAAGTAGGTGAATCTTTAAGATAAGTAAGTCGGGGAGAATAAACCCAACTAGATTAAGAAACATAAACCATTTGAAACTTTTACAAATGACCAATGACAAATGACAAATGACGATTATTGGTAGTTAGCTTTATTTGTATCGTTCTACTTAAATTAAGCAAAAAATTCCTTGCAAAGCACTGTTGAAGTTCTTGAAATCAGAAAAAAGCTTGTGTATTTAGATTGCTGGTTTTATGGTATTTTAACTGAAGCGTGAGAAACCAAACGGTTCTCACTCTTAATAGTTATACAAGAAGCGATGTCTACGACGGGTTGCGCCAACGCACAAAGGTTAACTAATTACGTTTTGTGTTTTGAAGCTTCACTCTAGCAGAAAACAAAATAATTTATCAGTCTGCTTTCTGGTTAAACTAATAATAAAATTTCCTGACTATGGAGTATAAAAAATGAAAAGTGTAGTAAGCGCAGCAGTTATATTAACATTGATTGGTGGAGCAAATTGTCTTCCTAGCTATGGAATATCATCCAATATCAAGCCTTCAAGCATAGAAGTTAAATCAATTGCTCCAGGTAATCATCAACAATTGATGGCTAGAGTTGGAACTACTTTAAATACTCCATTTTATCTGAGATATGGAAGGACAGCTTACCTCCCCACTGAAAATATTGAAATCAAATTTTCAAAAGTTATCCAGGATTCTCGGTGTCCTTCTGATGTAACTTGTATTTGGCAAGGGCAAGTTATTATTGGATTAGACATCATAAAAAATGGTCAGCAAGTTTCAACATTAACGCTAACCCTTGTCCCAGGTCGTGATGCTTTACCAATTCAATTTTTAGATAAGTATTCGGTGAAATTGATCGAGGTTTCCCCGTACCCAAATAGCAAAAAGGCGATCGCGCTCAAAGACTACATTGCTAAAATTGTTGTTAGTAAAAATTAGATGACTAAATAATTCGTAATTCGTAATTCGTAATTCGTAATTAAAAAAGTTAGACTGAATCTGGATTTTCAGCTTTACATCTGTAGCCTGATTTTGGAGAATCGGTATTTCTTGCCTGCGTAGATATATTTACTTATTTTTACATTGCCTGTCTAACGTAGTAGGATTGTTCAAGTGAAAGGGTGTGCCTTGCGGGGCGAGTAGCCATCGATCGCTAGCAGGCACCCTAAAATAAGAGCAAAAGACGATTCCTAAAACAAGCACACTCCATGCGTATTTCTCTAAATTGGCTGCGCGAACTAGTAGAGATAAAACTTAGTCCAGAAGAATTAGCCGAAACCCTGACAATGGCGGGGTTTGAAGTTGAAGAGATTGAAGATCGCCGCACTTGGGCAAATGGCGTAGTGATTGGCAAAGTGCTTGAGCGTCAACCCCATCCCAACGCCGATAAATTGAGTGTTTGCCAAGTGGATATCGGTACAGGTGAAACTTTAAATATTGTCTGTGGTGCTGCCAATGTGAAGGCAGATATCTATGTCCCAGTGGCAACTACGGGTACTTACTTACCCAAAATTGATTTAAAAATCAAACCTGCAAAACTACGTGGTGTCCCATCTCAGGGCATGATTTGTTCTTTAAAGGAACTCGGTTTGCCTACCGATGTAGACGGAATCCACATTTTTACCCAGGAAAATTTACCATTGGGTAGTGATGTCCGACCGTTGTTAGGTTTAGATGATGTAATTTTAGACCTGACGGCAACTGCAAATCGCGCTGATGCTCTGAGTATGGTAGGTGTAGCCAGAGAAGTAGCAGCTTTAACGGGTGGAAAGTTGAGCATTCCTGAACCTGCTGAAGTCTCTATTTCCAAAAATGCCGGAAATTTAACTTTAAAAATTGCCGATACCCAAGCTTGTCCTGCATACATCGGTACGGTAATTGAACAGGTGAAAATTGCTCCATCTCCCGAATGGCTGCAACAGCGTTTGCGGGCGGCTGGGGTACGTCCTATCAGTAATGTGGTGGACATTACTAACTACGTTTTGTTGGAATGGGGACAACCACTGCACGCGTTTGACCGCGATCGCCTAAAATCTGTTGCAGGTGGTGAAAATTTAAGCATCGGCGTTCGCTTCGTCAATAATGGAGAATCGCTCAAAACCCTAGATGGACAAACTCGCACCCTAGCATCCCAAAATTTGTTAATCACCGCTAACGAAAAACCCGTTGCCTTGGCGGGAGTCATGGGTGGGGAAGAAACAGAAGTCCATCAAGGTACTCAAAGTCTAGTTTTAGAAGCAGCTTTATTTGATTCCGTGGCAATTCGCCGTTCTTCCCGCAGTGTTGGATTAAGAAGTGAGGCTTCTGGCAGATACGAACGGGGAGTTAACCGGGCTGAGTTGGAAATAGCCAATCGCCGCGCCTTATCCTTAATTAGCGAATTAGCGAGTGGAATTATAGTCCAGCAAGAAATTGCCGACACCCGCCCCGATCCGTCTACCTGGAGTCGTTCTATCGCCCTGCGTTTAGAGCGAGTTAATCAGATATTGGGGCCGATAGATTTAGGAGAAGATACAGGCGAACTGCAAAAACAAGATGTTGAGCGCATCCTAACTGCATTGGGGTGTCAGTTAACTTCTTCAGGAGAAGATAGCAGCCATCAACCTAGATGGTCAGTTTCCGTACCACCCTATCGTTACCGCGACTTAGAGCGCGAAATTGATTTAATTGAAGAAATCGCCCGTCTCTATGGTTACAACAAATTCTGCGATACTTTACCAGAAAAAGCGGAAGCTGGCTATCTGCCTTTAGATGAGGAAGTAATTCGCAAATTACGAGCTTTCCTCCGGGCTGAAGGATTGACAGAATTAATCCACTATTCTTTAGTCAAACCAGGAGAAGACAGAAATATAGTCCTGTCCAATCCCTTATTTGTTGAATATTCAGCACTGCGAACCGATTTGATATCTGGGTTAATTGATGCTTTTCAATACAATTTAGAGCAGGGTAATGGTGCCCTTAACGGCTTTGAAATCGGGCAGATTTTCTGGCAAGAAGAAGACGGTTTGCAAGAAACAGAAGCCCTAGCGGGAATTATCGGAGGGGATGTTTCCCTTGGCAAATGGTCAAAAAGTGGACGTGAAGAACCTATCACCTGGTTTGAAGCCAAAGGCATTTTAGAAAGTGTATTTCGGCAACTTAGCTTGCAAATCGAATTTCAACCCGATCGCCGCGACGATCGCTTACATCCCGGACGCACCGCTTCCCTCTGGATTCAGGGTAACAGACTAGGGATTTTTGGGCAACTCCATCCCCAACTGCGGCGAGAAAAAGGTTTACCAGATTCCGTTTACGTTTTTCAGTTGGATCTAGATGTGCTTTTAGATTCTCTCGGAGAAGATGAAGTCCTCATTCCCACATTCGGGCCTTATTCTACATATCCAGCTAGCGATCGCGACATTGCCTTTTTCGCACCCGTGAAAATCTCAGTTGTCGAAATTGAAAAAGTAATTACTAAAGCTGGTAAAGATTTGCTCGAATCAGTGGAATTATTTGATGAATATCGGGGTGAAAACGTCCCCGAAGGACAACGGAGTTTAGCATTCCGCTTAATTTATCGGGCTAGCGATCGTACCCTTACTGAGGCAGAAGTGGAACCAGTACACAATAAAGTCCGCGAAGCCTTGGTGGAAAAATTCGGCGTTAACCTGAGAAGTTAGGAGTTAGAAGTTTTTTGGTCTAGTTCCCAGGTTGAACCTGGGAATACTCTACTTACTGACCAAAAATTTTCAACTCTAGATCGGGGCGTATTATGAACACGCTGGAAATAATTCAACAAATTCAGCAGACGCAATCACACATGTCTCTCACGTTTGATAGTCCTAAATCAGTCAAACTACAGGTTAAGCAAATTTCTCTATTACAAAAGCAACTTAGAGCGATCAAAAAGGAGGTTAATGCAAATATACGTAATATTAATCAAGAAGCAAGTCAATCTGGTACAGATAGTGTTGTGTCGGTTGGCTTAGATATTTTTGGTAAACACAAGTGGGCTGGAAGGTTGAGGGCAGAAACTCGACGTGCAATTGAACGAGAAAAAAAATTATCTCGTCAGCCATACATTGAAATCAAACAAGCAATTGACAATCTCATTTTAGAGGGAGATCGGCTCAAGCTCTTGGCAGAGCAATATCTTATTAACCAGTAGGAGTAACAAGCAATTATGCCTAAATATGTACTCTGGGGAACTTACTGCGAAGACGTTATCGAAAAACGCGCCCCCTATCGTCAAGCTCATTTAGACGGATTAGCAAAACAGAAAGAATCCGGTGTGCTGATTACCATCGGCCCCACTAAGGATGTTACAAAAGTTTTTGGGATTTACGAAGCCGAAGACGAAGCCACTGTGCGCCAGTTAATTGAGAACGATCCTTACTGGAAAAATGGCATCTGGACTGAATATTCAGTCAAAGAATGGATTCAGGCTTTATAAATTGGGCATTGGGCATGGGAGAATTAGCATCAACGTTGAACCTTTGAACATGAACGTTGAACCTTTGAGCATCAACGTTGAGCCTCTGAACATCAACATTGAACCTCTGAGCATCAACGTTGAACCTTTGAGCATGAACCTTGAACCTTTGAACATCAACGTTGAACCTCTGAGCATGAACCTTGAACCTCTGAGCATGAAACTTTCAGTTTTAACTCTCACCGATCTCTTCCATCTCCCCATGCCCAATGCCCCATGCCCCATGCCCACATAATTATGAAAATTTGGCAGGTTGATTTTTATCGTCGTCCCTCACAAGATGCGTCTGGACAAATTTTATGGGAATTGTTGATTTGTGACGCAACTCGCAGCTTTGAATATGAAGCCACCTGTCTCCAGTCAGCAGCAAATTCTAATTGGGTTGCGACTCAACTTGAGCTAGCTGCTGGGGAAAAATTGCCAGATGTAATTCAGGTGTTTCGTCCTCAGTCTCTAAGCTTAATTGAAGCGGCTGGACGCAACTTAAGTATAAATGTCGAACCTACCCGCCACACCTTGGCGTTAAAGCAGTGGTTACAAGAAAAGCAATATCCCTTAACGCTGGATAAACCACCCCCAGCACCATTACCAGAAAACCTCTGGGGAGAACAATGGCGTTTTGCAAGTTTAGCTGCTAGTGATGTAGAAACGAGATTTAGCGATCGCCCTATTCCCATTTTGCACATCCCGGAACATTTCAAACCGATCAATTTAGGTTTGGCATCAACAGTCCCCGTTCCTGGTGTAGTAATTTATGGGGGACGGCAATCAATGCGCCTAGCACGGTGGTTGCAGCAAGCCCGTCCTGTAAGCTTGAACTACATTTCTGGCGCACCGGATGGCTTAATATTAGAAGCTAGCTTGGTGGATAGGTGGATTGTTGCCACATTTGAAGATCCAGAAGTTACAACAGCAGCCCAAGCATTTGAACAACGTAAAAAGCATTGCCGAGGATTGCATTTTTTGTTAGTTCAACCCGATGATTCTGGTATGACTTATAGCGGCTTTTGGTTATTACAAGCAGAAAATTAATATTAATGGCCAAAAATATTTGTCTGCTTAATTTTGATCGCTAAATAAATCGACTAAAGTGATGTCTGACCACAAGTAAATATGGGTCTACGCTTTACTGTAATTTGCCTATACAGGACAAGTGTATAAGTCTAGCAAATTTTAGTATGATTATAAAGTCATACTAAATAGTAATACTCAAAATTATTGATAGATGCTCAAAGTCACAATTACCTTAGAAGAAGACATTCTGCAATTTGTAGATCGGTATGCACAGGGAAACCGTAGTGCATACATCAATACACTGCTAGCAGAACACCGCCGCCGAATTTTAGCAGCAGAAATGATTATAGCGCTAAAGCAGGATGTTGAAAATGCAGAGTATCAAGCTGAAATTGCTGCTTGGGATGGTGTTGCAGGAGATGGCATAAATGCCAGGGAGTAATTTAACTTATCGGCGAGGAGAAATACGTTGGGTGAATCTCGATCCAACAGTGGGAGCTGAAGCAAAAAAAATCCGCGCTTGTTTGATTGTGCAAAATGACATCATGAATCAGTATGGATTACTGACAATCGTCATACCATTTCGCCCCGGAAGTAAACAAGCCCCCTATGTTGTCAATATAAAAGCAACACTAAATAATGGACTAGACCAAGACCGTTTTATTGATGTTGGGCAAATTCGTGCTGTTGATTGTAGTCGTATTTTGGGTTTAATTGGTGTACTAGAGTCAGACTACTGGGAACTTATTCATACAGCTTTAAATGTAGTTTTAGGATTTGTGGTTTAGAGGTATTAGGGAATAAAAATAGAGATAAAAATGAGGCAAAGGCGATGAACAAATCAAACTATTTCTTCCTGTTTTTGACTTAAATACATCGCAATTCCTTTCTCGTAGTAAGCTGCTTCATTAATAAAAATAGGATAAACAGTAGACGCTCCCTCATAGAAAATATCTTTTCCTTCAAAAGTCAGAAACATTGGATCGCCTGGATGCAAAGGTTCATAATCCCTAAACTGAAGCTGGGGGTGAATCATGGCTTGAATTTCCCCGCGTAGGCGCAGCCCACCGTAGGCATCGCTTCTCGGATAATCGATAGTCTGAATGTATTTATAAAGTGTAAGGTGATTGCTTGTCTGCGGAATATTACCCTGATTGCACTTTTCAAAATAATCTAAAACTGCATAAATAAGCTGTTCTGTCTCCTGAAATAATTTGGCGTTTAAAACATTTTGAGCTACAGCACCAACTTCTATAACAAAACCCAATTCGCACAAAGAACGGAGAAAACCATTTTCTTTTGATTCCTGATTAATAAAGACTTTCACCAAAGGATTGATAGAACTTAAATAAGCGCCTAACCGGAGCAAGAAAGGATGCATATCACAAAAAATCAGACTTAACCCCATATTGGCAGTTGTGCTATGCAAATCAACAATTACATCTACAAAGGGCTGATTTTGCGGTTGCAATATCTGTTGAATTGCTTTTGCCCGCATATCTTCATAACTTAAGAGTTGAGGATTTTGTAAACCTTGATTAGTGAAACAACGATTTAAATCTTTTTCAATGTATCGTTTTCCTTCTTCAATAGCTTTGAGATTGCCAAGTAATGCCAGAGTTTCAAAACTTGCCCTATTAATTAAATTAGGATATTGCTGAAACTTTTTGACTAAATGTACTCCTGTTAGCTCATTACCGTGATTTCCTCCAACGATCGCAACTCGTTCAATCTGACTCATAACAACCTCATCTCTAAAAAACTACCCTACGGTTATTGAGAATGGTGCAAGATCCAAGATAGAAGTATAACTTCTGTTGATTAAATCTTGTAAAAGCCTGACGCGATGTCTACGAAGGGCTACGCCTACGCTCCATATTAGAGCCAAAATATGATAACTGTTAAGCTGTTAGATTTAGTACAAAAAGGGAGGAAATTTATGGAGAAGGACTTTCAAGCGAACGCTGAACTTTACAAAAACGCCCTCCTCAACGACGTACTCCCCTTTTGGGAAAAATATTCTCTTGATTGGCAGCAAGGCGGCTATTTCACCTGCCTCGATCGCGAAGGCAAAATTTATGATACAGACAAATTCATTTGGCTGCAAAACCGCCAAGTGTGGACTTTTTCGATGCTTTACAACCAGCTAGAAAAGCGCGAAAACTGGCTAAAAATTGCCAGCAATGGCGCTAATTTTCTTGCCCAACATGGCAGAGATAGCGATGGTAACTGGTACTTTGCCCTCACCCGTGAAGGTAAACCATTAGTTCACCCTTACAACATCTTTTCTGATTGCTTTGCAGCGATGGCATTTAGTCAATATGCACTCGCTGGCGGCGAAGAATGGGCAAAGGATGTAGCAATGCAAGCTTATAACAACGTATTACGCCGCAAAGATAACCCCAAGGGCAAATATAATAAAACTTATCCCGGCACACGCCCGATGAAATCATTGGCTGTACCGATGATTTTAGCCAACCTGACTCTAGAAATGGAATGGTTGCTACCAAAGGAAACACTAGAGAATGTCCTAGCTGAGACAGTCCGCGAAGTGATGACGGATTTTCTCAACCAAGAGCGGGGACTAATGTACGAAAACGTTGCCCCTGACGGTTCCCACATCGATAGTTTTGAGGGAAGGCTGATTAATCCAGGTCACGGTATCGAAGCGATGTGGTTTATCATGGACATCACGCGTCGGAAAAACGACACCAAAACTATTAACCAAGCCGTTGATGTAGTGCTAAATATTCTGAATTTTGCTTGGGATAACGAGTACGGCGGATTGTATTACTTTATGGATGCAAATGGTCATCCCCCACAACAATTGGAATGGGATCAAAAACTGTGGTGGGTTCACCTAGAGTCATTGGTTGCATTAGCGATGGGTTATCGGTTGACAGGGCGTGAGGTGTGTTGGGAATGGTATCAAAAGATGCACGATTACGCCTGGTCACACTTTGCTGATTCCGAGTATGGTGAATGGTTTGGCTATCTGAATCGGCGTGGAGAAATCTTATTGAACCTCAAAGGCGGCAAATGGAAAGGATGTTTTCACGTACCGCGTGCATTGTACCTTTGTTGGCAACAATTTGAAGCATTGCAAAACCTGGGGCGGTAAACAACGCAGTCAGTTTAATCTTTAGGGAAAACGCATCTTATTTTTTATGCTCAAACAATTATTTGATAGCGTAGACTATAGAACCGATCCACTTTAGATAGTCAAGTCATAAGCTAAACCACATCTAGTTTGCATATCTAAAATTTATATAACTCTTGTGGGGTGGGCATCTTGCCCGCCGTAATTATGCAATTTAAATATGGAGTAGCTTACTTTAATGTAATAGTGGCTATCTGCAACAGCAACGTAAAGCTGAATTGTCTCGTCGTGCGATCGCTTATTTTTAAGCTAACCTCACAAAATCGTGTTGTTCCAATGTCTTGTTTGCAAGCTACAGCAGCTATGCCAGTTTAGCGTTTCATACAATTGATACCTTAGCAGAAAATAAATCTCAGTGTAAATAGGCAGAAATAACTTAAAAAGTTTATTAATAAATTTAAATAAATCCTGTAAAACTATAACTAATTCATAATGATCATATAAATATTATTTATATATGTAAATACCTAAAAAATATTGCATTTGAAAAGCTTGATAATTATAAGAATAAAGACTATATAGCGAATAAAATTCCATATATTTACTTACTAAGCTTAGTTTGGGAAAATGAGCCATATAAATACTGAATCAACAGCAAAAAAATTGTCATGGATATCTGCTATCTTCCAAAAGTTAGATTGTCAAGTCTGTGTATATAGATTATTTTTGATTAATCTAATTAATAGTTCTAGCCAGAAACAATATAATTTTCTAGCTCAAGAATTAACAAGTTAACTTTCGTATTTATTTTGGAGAATAACGATTATGTCTATTAACAAAAATGAAAGCTTGAGAATTGAAAACCAAGAAGAATTGTTTGAAGTCTTATCAGATGAATGTTGCGAACAATTGACAGGAGGTAAAAGTTGGTGGAAAAAAGCTATAAAAGTAGTCTCAAAGGCTACAATAAAAACTTTGAATAATGCAGGCAACGGAGTCACTCAGGCTGGAGGCATGACAGCACTTGGACTCTATACAGCAGGTGAGCTAGCTTTAGAAGCAACTGGAATAGTGGGAGAGGGCCAATTAGACGGAAATTAGACTAGCAAAACTCAAACAACTTATCTACCTGATTTCTCAACTCTAACCGAGAAATGCAGTTACTCAAGCTCTGCCTTCTTCAAACAATTAAAGGCAGAGCTTTTTGCTTACTAGACTTCAAGTGCAACTAAAAATTTTAGAAATTATTAAACTTGTCTTCTTTTACTTAACTATGACTAATGTTGATATCTCTTTCGTCCCAAATTCTCATTCCTTTTCCAAGGTAGAAAAAGCAATACCTCAGCCAGAAGAAATTAATCTTAACTCTCTAGCTGCTGCTAGTCCAGAAGACTTTTTACCTCCGATCGGTAAATGGACAACTATTGGCGGCTTGATACTTATAGCTACCTTTGTTGCAGGCGTTACCCTTGCAAGTATCCTCAAATATAAAACTACAGTTAAAGTAGCTGCTACCATTCGTCCTGCTGGAGAACTCCGTCTAGTACAAGCTGCAACGGAAGGGATAATAAAAGATATTTTAGTAAAAGGAAATCAGCAAGTTAAGCAAGGAGATATTATCGCTATACTTGATGGCTCTCGCTTACAAACTAAAAAAAGTCAACTTCTTGGCAATATTCAACAAACTACAGTTCAATCAACTCAAATAACTGCTCAAATTTCTGCTTTATATAGACAAATTCAAGCAGAAACCAAACAAACAAATCGTGCCACATCTGCTGCTCAAGCTGAACTGCAACGCACTCAAACGGATTATCGCAACAGTGAAATTAGCACCAGCACGGAAGTAGAAGAATTAGTAGCTAACTTAAAATTAGTTCAAGATGATTTAGAAACAGCCAAAGCAGAATTAAAGTCGGCTCAAGCGAGTTCACTTGCAACCCAAGCTTCATTCAAGGCAGCGATCGTCAAACGCGATCGCTATAAACCGATAGTCAAATCTGGTGCGCTTTCTCAAGACGCATACGAAGAAGTAACTCTCGCAGTTCAACAACAACAACAAACACTTTTATCCCAATTAGCAATAGTAGAAGCTCACAAGCAAACTGTAGAAAAGCAACAAAGAGCTGTTGAAGCAGCCCAAGCAAGGCTAAAAAAAGCTAAAACTACCCTTAACTCTGCAGCAGGAGTAGCGATCGCTCATGAAAGAATCGCTCAGGAAAAAGCTAGAGGAGAAGCAACTTTATCTCGACTCCAACAAGAAAGAGAACAGCTTATTCAACGACGAACAGAATTAGAAAACCAATTAAACAGCTTCCAAAAAGAACTCAAACAAATAGAAATTGAACTTCAAAATATCATAATTCGTGCTTCTGCCTCTGGCACAATAGCACAACTCAATCTACGAAATATCTCCCAAGTCATTGGTTCTGGACAGATGATTGCCCAAATTGCTCCTAGTGAAGCACCATTGGAAATTAAAGCCGATATTCCTGCTGAGGAAATCAGTAAAATTCGGCTAGGACAAAAAGTATATATGCGCGTATCTGCTTGTCCCTATCCCGACTATGGCTCTTTACAAGGAACAGTGAGCAGCATTTCTCCAGATGCAATAGAACCTCAATCTAATTTAAATTCTTCTAACTCTTCTTTAGGGATGGGGGGAATTTCACAAACAGGTAGTTACAAGGTGAATATTAAACCAGAAAACTATATATTGAAGATTGCAGGAAAAGAATGTGCAATCCAATTAGGAATGGAAGGAAGCGCTGATATTATCTCTCAAGAGGAAACTGTCTTACAATTTATTTTGAGAAAAGCAAGATTAATAGCCAATGTATGATATGTATGCGTTTTCTAATCTGCTGAGGTACAAATTTCTGCGTACCTTTGCGTTTCAAAATATTATCTCTACCTCACGTAACTGAGAATCGCTATAAAAACTTTTACTTCAGAATATTAGGGAGTTAAAAATTTCAAGTGCTGACCGGGTAGCTGACGTAATTCATTGGGAGTTCCAGTCAGCTTTAACTCTCCTGTTTCTAACAGAACAATGAAATCAGCCCGCTCAATTACTCTAGGGCGGTGACTAATCATAATAGTTGTTTGACCCTGACGATCTGCTAATAAATTATCTAAAACTTTAGTTTCTAATGCTGGGTCTAAAGCGCCTGTAGACTCATCTAATATTAGCACTGGTGGATTACTAACAATTGCCCTAGCTATTGCTAATCTTTGCTTCTGTCCTCCAGAAATATTTGCACCAAATTCCCCTAAGACAGTTTGATATTTATCAGGTAAATTGCTAATAAATTCGTCTGCACCAGCTATCTGACAAGCTCTCACGATTTGTTCAAAATTAACTGAAGGATAGGCGAAATGGAAATTTTCGATAATTGAACGACTCCAAAAGTGCGGTTCTTGAGGAATCAATATTATTTGTTGACGGCGACAGTCTAAAGATATATCTTGCTGATTATAATTTCCATAACGAATATTACCAGATTGCAAGTCATATAATCCCGCTAATAACTTAACTAAAGTGCTTTTTCCACAACCTGAGTGTCCGATTAAGGCCGTTACTTTTCCTCCAGGAATGATGAGAGAGAAATCTTTTAATAAATTAACTCTACCTTGATAATGAAAATTTAGGTTATTACAAATAATATCTGTGTCAGCAGTGATTTCCGCCCAAGGTTTTTTACACTCTTTCTCATCCTCTGTTGTAGCATCTAAGACTTCTGTGAGGCGTTGAATTACTACTTGAGCAGTAATAAATTCATTAACTAAGCCGACCACCGAACTCAAAAACCCTAAGAAATTTCCACTCATGCCGTTAAAAGCAAGTAATTGACCTATACTTAGAGTGCGATTAATTACAAAGTAGCTGCCTAACCAAAGTAAACCAATATTTGTCAAACTATTGAATAGAGTTGTAACGGTGGTACTGTAAAACCCTAGCTTCATGGTACTCCACTTAAAATTAGCGAGGCGACCGTAATTAGCTTGATACTCTTCCCAAGCTTGAGGAGTACCTTGGGTAGTCTTAAGTATTTGCATACCGCGAAAAGTTTCTACAAGAAAACCTTGAATTTCTGTATTTAAAATAATAGAAGCACGGGTTTTTTGTCGTAAAGCCGGTAAAAATAGCCAATTAATACCTACAACTATTATAAAGACAAATAAGGAAGCTAAAGAAAGCTGCCAACTATAAAAAATCATGATTCCTAAAGAAATGACAGCGATAAAAAATTGACTGGGTAAACCCAAAACAATTTGAGAAACTAGATTATGAACTCTTTCTATATCATCAATGCGGCTAACAACTTCTCCACTGCGACGGGCCTCAAAATAAGATAAGGGTAAGCGCAGGAGTTTATACCCGTAATCTAGAATTAATCCCAACTCTAGCCTTTGAGCATATTGTCCTACTAAGTGAGATTGAACAATACCAATAGCAGCTTGAAAAATATTTAAGGTAATAACCGCAATGGCTACGGTAGTTAATAGCTGTATATCTCCCCTCACCAAAACATCATCTGTAAGGAGCTGCATCATTAAAGGATAAGCCAGAGAAAGAAGTCCAACTACAATATTTATTGCGATCGCTTCCGCAAGTATTTTGCTATAGGGTAAAACTCTTTTGAGGAAACGTCCAAAGCCGTCTATTTTATCCGACTCCTGTTGATAAAAACGAGTTTCATCTGGAGTTAATAACAGCATGACACCATTCGTCCATCCCTCTAATAACTCTTGATGGTTGAGCTTGCGAATACCTACTGCTGGGTCGACGATAACATATTTCTGATCTTTTTGTGCGTACAATACAACCCAGTGATATCCTTTCCAGTGAATGATGGCAGGTAGAGAAATTCTATCCAAGCGTTCTATTAATTCAGGAGTTGCTCTCACTGGACGGGTATTAAAACCCAAGTTTTCCGCTCCTCGTCTTAAACTAAGCAGAGTAGTACCTTGCTTACCTGTACCTACTAATTCCCGCATTTTGTTGATGCCGAAGGTTCTACCGTAGTGTTGTGCTATGGTTGCAAGGCAAGCAGCACCACAATCTTCTTCACTATGTTGTAAAACCGCTTTCATCACAGAAAATACCCAATTTTTTACTTTATGTTTCCCAATTGGGTTTTAAAATGAACACAAAGCTCCCCCTAATTACCACCGCCATAGGCACGGGAGCAATGCCTGCTTTTGACTCGGACATTATTTCTAAAGCCCAACTGCTACAACAAGCCATCCTGACTTTACAACTGTCTATCCAACAAATTTTCTTGATTTCACCTTCCATTTCCCTTAACCGAGCAGTATTGATTGCTGTGTCCTATTGCATGGTCTATTTAAGATGAAAGTTACTGTAAGTTATTGCAATGCCTGTGGCGGTAAACAAAGCAGCCAGTTTAATCTCTGTTAGTGTACAAGTCAAAGTGGAATCATTGCCATTGGAAGGATGTCTGATGAATGCTGTGACACCTAAGCAATTTACGCTCGCACAATACCATCAATTGATTGAACTCGGATTTCTCACAGAAGGCGATCGTATTGAATTGATTCGAGGGGAACTGATTTAAATGACAGCAAAGGGAACGCCTCATACAGTTTGTAGTTCTATCCTATGCCGTCAATTGGATCGGCTTCTAGGCGACTGATACCTTATGCTTTAAATGATTTAATTAAAGGTATTGCCCAAACAAAAAACTTTTAATATGAGAAAACTGTCTCTGATTCTTCCCTTAGCTATCCTAGCTTTTGGCAGTGTAGTTGTTAAGAGCCAAGAAATCTCCTCACCCAATACTTACACTCAATCTGTTACCCGTGAAGTTTTAGCGAATGGTTATCCTACTCAAGATCAAAAACAGATTCTTGAGCTTGTACGCTATACCATCGCACCAAGAGCAAAACTCCCTACTCATACTCATCCGGGAATGCAGATTGAACGAGTAGAGGCGGGAAGTTTAACTTATACTGTTGTGAAAGGAGAAGCTAAAGTAACGAAAGCTAACGGTGCAGAATTGATTCTTCAAAAAGGGAAAACTATACAGCTTACAGTGGGAGATTCTTTAGTTGAATCTGCCGGAATGGTTCATTATGCAGAAAACCAAACAAACAAGCCGATTATTCTGTTGTCTGCTTCTCTATTTAATGCTAATCAACCAAAAGCTATTTTAACCAATACTGAAAGCAGATGAATTCGATGATAATTGTAGTTTTGATTGAGTTTTATTCCTATACATTTTTTTTAGGCAAAATCTAAGTAGTATTGAGTAGATATAGCGTTTCCTAGTCTGTTGAGGTACAAATCTCTGCGTACCTCTGCGCTTTACTTAGCGTCCCTTTGCGTTTCAAAATATTATCTGTACCTCACGTAACTGGTAATCACTATAGTAAGTCAAATTTTAGAAAAATACTTTCCCTAATGCTTGTTGCTAACTTAAGTAATCTTACAGTGGGGCAGTAACAAACAGCAAAGCTATAAAAGCAACAAAGCTTTGGAGTCACGAGCAAATGACAAGTCGAGAATCGCCAGATTCTAATCAAGAAATCCTGTTAGAAAGGTATCAAGTGCAACAGGAATTAGGCAAAAAAGCTGGACGACGGACGCTGCTAGCTCGTGACTTACAAACTCTAGAATTAGTAGTAGTCAAAATACTGTCCTTTGGTAATGAGTTTGAATGGAACGACCTCAAACTGTTTGAGCGAGAAGCTGAAACTCTCAAAGCACTTTCTCACCCAGCCATTCCCCGTTACCTTGACTACTTTGAGCTAGATTTACCTAACAGCAGAGGATTTGCACTCGTACAAAGTTATATCCCAGCCCAATCTCTAGAAGCGCAACTCAAAGCAGGGCGTAGTTTTAGTGAAGAAGAAGTCAAAGAACTAGCAAAAGCCATTCTAGAAATTCTCAAATATCTGCATGGTCGTCAACCGCCCGTAATTCATCGTGACATCAAACCAAGTAATATTTTATTAACAAATCGCTCTGGTAATAGTGTGGGTGAAGTCTACTTAGTAGATTTTGGTTCAGTGCAAACCATCGCCAGAACAAGCAGCACTATGACAGTTGTGGGAAGTTACGGCTATATGCCACCAGAACAATTTAATAGTAAAGCTACTCGTGCTTCTGACCTTTACAGTTTAGGAGCAACTTTAATTCATTTAGTAACAGGTCAGCATCCAGGCGATTTACCACAAACAGACCTACAAATTGAATTTGAACAAGCTGCTAATATTAGTTTTGGTTTTAGCAGTTGGTTAAGGCGGATGACAGAACCTATTATGAGTAAACGCTTGGCTTCCACTGAAGATGCTATGCGAATCTTAGAGGATAATCAGAGTCAGCTTAGGGGCACGGCAATTAATTCAATTCCTAAAAAACCTCATGGTAGTAAAATTTTGTTGAATAAGAATGCTAATTTTATAGATATTATCATTCCAGGGGCAGGATTATTATCTATTCAAACACTTACATTTATAATTCTCTACTTTTTTATACTTTTTATAATGAGTATTCCGCTATTAAGTGGTGATTGGAGTAGTTTATTAAGAGGTATTTTATTCATTTCCCCTGTAGCTTTTATTCTGATTTGTATATGTGTATTTGGGCGAAAGCGACTTTACATAAATCGACAGCAGATTTATTTGATTTATAAAATATTTCAGCTTGAACGTCACAATCCGCTTCCAAGTTCTAGACAAGAGATTTTACGGTTAGATATAAACAAAAGTGAGTACAATAGATATCGTTTGACAATATGGGCAGGTATTAAAAAATATGTAATTTCCAGTAATGAACTCGATATTTTTACTGTAACTCTTTTGGAACTTGACTGGCTAGCTCATGAACTCAGCGATTGGCTAAGCTTACCAATTACAAAAAAGTAAACTTTGTAGAGTAATCTGGTTATTTTTATTGTTCAGTGTCTTCATTATTAATCACAAACTAAATTCGGCTGCGCCATCCTCATCCACATCTGCATCCTTACCCATAGCAGTAGGTTTAAATTTAGAGCCATGAATTAATTCACCAAACACAATTCCTGGATTTTGGTGAAGAATATTCAGCACACTCATAAAATCTCGCACAATTTCCCCTGGTGTCAGTAATGCTTCTGCACCCAAGCGACTAATAATTTCTTGCACAAACTCCTTCAACTCACGATTTGTCAAAGTCTGTTCATAGCCAAAATTTACTGCATGAATCTCGGCTAAACGTTGCAAAAGCATCAATATTTCTGCTTCACTCAACGGATTTAGCCGAATTACTGCCCCTAAATGTTCTTGAACATTAGCTTGTGCAACAAAACGACTTTCTTTGGTGCGTCTTTGCCAAGCTTGGTCTGCAAAAAGTCCTCGTTTGGGGTCTTCTAAAAATTTAGTTGTTCCACCAACAACAATACCAAGATGTTCTGCTTTACATTGCATGGTATCGTTAAACATTGCCAGGAGTCGATTATAATTTTTTTCCCGCGTAACTGTAGTAGATATTTGATATAAATGTACAGCTTCATCAACTAAAATTAACAGTCCTTTATAACCAATCTCAGCTACAAATTTAGCAAACAGTTTTATATAGTCATACCAGCTATCATCATCAATAATAACGCGCACTCCTAAAGCAGCCTTCGCCTCAACCTTAGTAGTAAATTCTCCCCGCAACCAGCGCATCGCCGCATTTTTTAAATTATCATCATCCATTCGATAGCCACGCCAATAAGCGATAATTACGCTACCAAAATCAAAACCGTGAACTAAGTCTTCAATATACTGAACCACTTCCCTAATTTTCGATTCAACTTGGTCATCAAAACCATCGTCATTTGGACGCATTTCAGTTTCTTTAACCACTTCTTGTTGAATTTTATTAATCCATCCTTCCAAAATAGAGACTAAAGCACCACCATCAGGACGAGTTTTTGTAGCTAGGTGGCTCATTAATTCTCGATAGGTGGCTACACCTTCATTGTTGCTTCCAGCTAATCGCCGTTCAGGGGATAAATCAGCATCAGCTACTACAAAACCTTGCTCCATCGCACGGTTGCGAATTAGTTGCAGTAAAAAACTTTTACCGGAACCGTAGTTACCAATTATGAACCGAAATGCTGCTACACCTTCTGCAATATCATCGAGATTTTGTAATAGGCTTTTTAGTTCTTTTTCTCGCCCTACTGCTATATATTCAACTCCCACTCTTGGTACTACCCCCGCACCAAGGGAATTGATTAAAGCAGTGGATATTTTTTTCGAGATTTTGAGCTTTGCCATGTATTACACTTCACTTTATTCTAAACGCAGAAGCACGCGGTAAGTAGGTAAGGTGTATCATCTTACTACTAAATCTTACGACGGCAATAACAATTTAATTTGACGAAGTATGTCTGGTCATGAGGCCTTCATACATCGCAATCATTTTTTTGACATCTGTTATGTACTCCTGATAAACTTTTGGTCTTTCAGAATCAGAATTGATTATTAATTCGCCAATAGTATCATTTGCACGTTCATTTATAGAATCAATTAATAAATTTGGCATAGTGATGTTTGCTTCAGCAATTGTTTTAATAGCACTATTAGGATTATCTTGTTCAACTATAGCTTTTAATACTTGTAACTCATGTCCTGGGAGATTTACTAGAAAATTAGTCCATTCTTCGGAGATATTTTCCAATGTCTCAACTTCCGAATTTTTAATTACATTTGAAGGTTCAATTATTTCGGAAAATGGAAACAACTCAATATCATCTTCTTGGGAATTATCCAACAAAGGCTCTGGATTTAAGGTTTCTACTTGTTGTAGTAATTCCCATACTTGATTTTGTAATGAGTCTCGTTCTTCTTGCAATAATGAAACTTGGCCTTGTAATTGCTGTAATTCGGCTTTGTGTTCTGCGAGTTGGGTTTGTGAATAATTAAGAATAGCTTGGATATTTTCTCTTTCGGTTTTCGTTGCTACCAGCAATTGATTATTTTGGGTTGTCTCAACTTCTAGCTCTTGAATTGCAATTCGCAGTTCGTATAATTTTTCTTCTAATTGGGGTTTGAGTCTGCCTAAAAGAGTTAAATTACTTTCAATTTCTTGTTTCTCGTGTTGTAGCTCGGAAATTTGACTTTGCAACTGAGCGATTTCAGCGCGAGATACATTACAATTTGACTCTAAACGCCGCTTTTCTGCGGTGAGAATAGAAAAAGCATTGTTCAATTCAGTTTGATTATTCTGCAAATTATTAATTTCAATTTGCAGGCTATTAACTTCTGTTTCTAATTGCTTCTTTTGTCCAGCAAATGTTCTTAATTCTCGATGTAAACTATCTCTTTGGCTACGGCTTTCTATGACTTGATTTTGCAACTGTTGTGATTCAGCATATAGTAAATTATGATGTTCTTCAATTTGATTGATTTCTCTGACAACACGAGCCTTTAATTCCTCCATATCTTTAATTCGCTTGCGGAGCGAACCTAAAACAAACATTTCATAATTTCTGCGCCTCTTGTCTATGAATAATGCTGTTGTATGGATAGTAACGGCAGTAATTACACCTGTGAGAAAGGCTTTATTAAAATCCCAGCTTGGGACAAGGCTAAGACCAAAACTCACACTAAAGGCAACTATCACTAGTATAAATCTATTGCCGATCGTTACTGATTGCATATTGCTGGTTTTTAGCGTAGTTAAATTATCTAAATAAGTAGCTCTCATAGTAATTTATAATTCGTAATGACGCTCTCTACGAGACGCTAAAAGCGTAGCTTGCTTCTCTGAAAGAGTACGTGGACTTGCTACCGCTACACTAGCGTAATTCGTAATTAAACAACACATATACATAAAATACTTAATGTAAGTGGTTTATAATTTATTGTTCTGTTTGTTATTCAAGATATTTTTCCCAGATTTGGGATCGTAATTGTTATGAAATCTTTCATTTTAGTTAATATTGCATAACATTGTTCTGGAAGTTACAAAAAAGTGCAATCATTAATGAAATAATTTTATTGTTAAGTGTTGGATATATTTTTATTTGCATGAAAAATTGTTAAATCTGCTTTTAAAAAATCAACAAACTGCCGTGCTGTGCGTCCAGAACGACCATTATGACGAGTTGCCCATTGTAATGCCTGAAATTCTAAATCTTCTTGGGTAATATTAATTTCAGCTTGTGCCACGAGATGTTGTACAATTTTTAAATAAGTTTTCTGATTAGCTGGTTCAAAAGTTAAGGTTAAACCAAAGCGATCGCTAAACGAAAGCTTCTCCTGCATCGTATCCCAGGCATGGATTTCCTCGTTATCCTTGGGGGTAGGTCTATCCACAAAATACTCCCGAATCAAGTGGCGGCGATTGGAAGTAGCATACACAACTACATTTTGAGGCCGCGCCGTTAAATTACCTTCTAAAACTACCTTGAGGGCTTTAAAGGCATCATCATCTTCTTCAAATGAAAGGTCATCGACAAAGATAATAAATTTTTGTGACACACCCCGTAAATGTTCCACGATTTCTGGTAAGTCTTTTAAATCGGATTTTGCCACTTCCAACAAGCGGAGGCTGCGTTGGGCTTTGCCCTTGCCGGAGGCATCGCTATATTCATTCAACAAAGATTTCACTAAAGAAGATTTGCCAGAACCGCGACTACCGTAAAGTAATACATGCAGTGCCATCTCTCCTGATAATAAAAACTCTGTATTTTTCAGCAAAGCATCTTTTTGAGATTCGTAACCGACAAGCGCACTCAGTTTAACCGGGTCAGAATATCTAATACCGATAAACTGCCCAGATTGCCATCGTAAAGCGCGATATTCTGCAAATAAACCAGAGCCACATTGCCGATAATAAGCTGCTAACTCTTCTACAGCATCACCCCAATTATCTAACTCTTGTAGATATGTAATGAATTTTGTCTCTACTCCTACCAATTCTTGCTCTTTATACCACACTACTGGTGAAATCGGCATGTGAGCTACGTTTTGTACCCACTCGCTCAAAGAAGCGCTGCTACACTCATAGAGGCTTTGCAACACTTGTAAATCATGCTGAACTGCTGTTATTAAAGCTGGAGGCAAATCTTCAAATTCTTGCACTCCCGCCAGCCTTGTAAAAGGATTCTCACAAAAGAGAATTTGAGTAATTAAATAGTCTTCCCAGTTTTGATTTCTAGCAGCCAAAGCGTAAAAGTAATTGCCGTAAGCTTGGAGACAACCCCGTGCATCGGTGTCAGTGTAACGTATAGCTTGCAAAAGTTCCAGAAATGCTATCCCGACTTCGCCTTGCAGAACAGATTGGTACAGTAAAAGTGAGGCTGCTTGGCGCTGGAGATATTGAATCTTTGTATATGAAGAAGTACTTGCCATTGGCATCGCTTGATTATCCATAAATCAACTGTGTGGTATAGCTAGATAGCTATGGTAAATTGTCTGCTGACCCTGGCAGTAAAGTCAAAGTCTACATAGGTTTTAACAATGAATTTAAGTATAATTGCTGCTTTTGCCTACGGTATATTAGCGATTGTTGGTGGGGTTATTGGCTACATTCAAGCTACAAGTAAGGTTTCACTCTTAAGCGGTACCATTAGCGGTTTATTACTAATACTTGCCGCTTACTTTCAACTCCAAGGACAAACTTGGGGTGCGATTTTAGCAGTGTTAGTTACTGCTGTTTTAGTAGTTTTCTTTGCATTGAGACTGGCAAAAACACGCAAGTTTATGCCTGCGGGATTAATGACAATTTTGGGTATGTTGGCATTGGCGGTGATGGTGAATCAATTTGTGGCTTTAAGGTAGCATTAGTCTCTCAGCAATAACCACCCTCCTGTTTTTTTGGTGTGGCATGAGTTTCTCTGCTTTGAATTATATTAGTACGTTTATATTACTGTGACTTGTTACCTTTGCCTAATAACTTCTAGGATTCTCAATGAGTTATAGTGATTTCTGTCTAAATAAACGTGAATTCGACGGCTTATATAGTGTCTGCAAAATTCGCTCAATCAATAAAGACCTCTCCCTGATTTTACTACGCAAAATCGTCCCTCTCCGAGTCGGAGAGGGACAGCCTTGAACTAAAGTTCAAGGCAGGGAGAGGTTTATCGAATTCACGTTAAATAAGGTAAACGGGTAGAGGCGCACAGTACCTTTATCAAGGTGAGTCAAATTGTTGGCAAATATAGCTGAGTGCTGAGTCAAAACCCAGTTGTTTCAAAACTTTGAGCAATCAATACTGTCTTAATCTGTGTGACTACGGCTCTAATTGCTCTTATGACTGTTTTTTTGGGCATTACTGGTTTAAAAAATCACTTTTTAACCACATAGAAACAGAGAGTAGAAAGAAAAGTAAAAATTTTCTCGGCGTTGCAGTTCTGAAAGACTACTGTCGAATTGCCTTTCCACATCTTCTATAGTTTAGTTTTTTAAACGTAGAGGGACGCAAAGGAAAATTTATCATTTTAGTAGTTCGGCACCTCCTCGTTGTGGTGGCTGTGGGGTAGTTGATGTCGTCGGACTGGGTGCGGTATTGGAATTAGGAGATAGGGTATTTTGGGAAGCAGGATTAAATATATTGACTAAGACTTGTACTAAAGCATCTCGTTGGCTGCGCGTGAGACTTTTGATAGCTTTGCGATCGCCTTCTATCGGATTTTCTCGTAGTGCATCATTTCCTGGATAGGTAGTATCATACATAATTTCGTTCACACCCAGGTAATCAGCTAAAGTCAGCTTCCAATCTAAGCGATAAATAGGGGCCCGCCCTTTGGTATAAATGTGATATCTAATTAGGCGATTTGCTAAGGTGTTGTTTTCGGCAACTTTCCCATTTTCTTTACTGATATACTTATTTTCCCATGGAAAATCTGGCAACTGTTGATACACCAGCTGCCAAACATCGCTAGGCGTGATTCTCTGAGCAGAAGCAGGTTGGATACTAAATAAATTTCTATCTATTGATTTATCCGCTCCTGAACCTAAAACAATTACACTCACTAGTATTAAGGTAAGCAGTAGTGGTGTTAGCGGCAGCGGGGCGTTTCGCTTGTACTGAGTTGTGAGTTTTGAGAAAATTGATTTAAATAGAAATTTTTTCTTTTTCATAAAACAATATTTTGGGCGTTGCTGAGTGGAAAGATGAATTTGCCTGATTCAGAATTCAGCACTCAGCACTCAATCTTATAGTTCGCCGATAATTTCTGGTTGAGTCAATTCATCGGACATTTCGATTATTGCCCTTAGCACCGGCTTCATCATTGCATCTTCGTTAGTTTCAAAGTCTTCGTAACGCCGACGTTTAGCACGATTTGCTACCTGAACCGTAATGCGGTATCGATTTGAGGCTGCACTAATCAGATCCTCAGCACGGTGCATAATCTGAGATTGAGTTGTCTCGAACTTAGAACGCTTTAGCATAATCAGTGGTTCTTGGGGTCATTCTCCAGTGTAACAGTACTAAATCAGTCTACTGCTGTCTGTTAAATCGCCAGCAACCTCTCTATTGATAGAGGCTAAGATATTTTAGTCACTTTATAAGTAACTTGTAGTATTAAATAACGCACCCTCATGGCTGACCTTGTGGAAACTGCGATCGCAGCGGGTAATTTCAATACCCTAATAAAGGCTGCTAAAGCTGTAAATTTCATCGAAACTTTGAAAAGCCCTGGTTCTTTCACGCTGTTTGCACCAACTGACGAAGCTTTTGCTAATCTGCCAGAGGGAACTTTAGACTCGCTACTACAAGATATCCCCAAGCTTCAGAAAATTGTGGCGTATCATATCGCTAGTGGGGATGTCAGGTCTGATGATTTGGTACAGATTAACGAGGCAGAGACGCTTGAAGGGTCAATTGTCGCCATTGAATCTGCCGACGGTAAATTTAAAGTAAATAACACCAATGTCCTCAAAACAGATATTCTGGCAGACAATGGCGTGATCCATATTATTGATGCGGTGTTGGTGCCTGCAATGGTGGCGGGGAAGTAATGTATTGGGGTATTGGGGCATGGGGCATGGGGCATTGGGCATTGGGCATTGATTATTCTCCTTGTCGCCCTCATCCCCCAGTCCCCAATCACCAATCCCCAGTTCCTAGCCCCCAGTCCCCAGAATGCACCCACTGCGTGCAGGAACAGTCAATGACAACTGCTGAGTTTCTCCTTTACTATTCCACTCAACTTCAGCAGTGCCATATAAAGGCTTGTTGGGTTGAGTACGCAAAGTAGCGACATCTGCATTCGCTGTTGCCGAACTTGTGCCAGCGTTGATGACAATTATCAATTCCTCTGTTCCCAAAGTTCGCGCAAAGATATAAAGTTCTCCTTGAGCATAGAGAACTTGGTAATCACCAGTACGTAAGGCTGGGTAAGTGTGGCGGAGGGCAATTAACTGGCGGTGAGTATTGAAAATTTCTTGATTCCAGTTACTCTCTAAAGGAAAACCACGGCGTGAGTCGGGGTCTATAGCACCAGGTAAACCAACTTCATCACCATAGTAGATGCTGGGCGCACCGGGAAAGGTGAGTAACAATAGAGTTGACAATTCTATACTGGCTATATCGCCGCCTGCAATGGTCATCAATCGGGCTGTATCGTGACTTGCAAGCAAATTGAGTTGAGTTAGCTGAATTTCCCAAGGGTAAAGTTGCAGTACTTCTTGGATTTTGGTGGCGTACTCGGCAGCAAATAAGGGTGGGTAGGGTTGATAGTCGCGGCTTTGGACTTGTTCTAAGACTACGCGATCGCCTGCTGCAAAGGCAATTGTTGGCCCAGCAAATAGATAATTCATCACGCCGTCAAATTGCGTTCCATCCAACCACTCGCGGGAATCTCCCCAGACTTCGCCCACAATATAAGCTTCGGGATTGATGGCTTTGACGCGATCGCGAAATTCCTGCCAAAAACCAGGAGTTTTAATTTCAAATGGTACATCCAATCGCCAACCATCGATGCCGAATTTAATCCAATATTCGGCAATTTCCATAATGTATTCTCGTACTTCTGGATTACCGTGGTTAAATTCTGGCAAGGCGCGATTTCCCGCCCAACCCACGTAGTTGGCAGGAAACTCGCCATTGTAAGCTGAAAGCGGCCAGCCTTCAATTTTGAACCAATTTACCCAAGGTGAATGGGGGCCATTCTCTAAAACGTCGTGGAAAAAGAAAAAGCCCCGGCTAGAATGGTTAAATACCCCATCCAGAACGACTTTGATATTCCGTTGATGGGCTGCATCGAGCAATTCTTTAAAAGCTTCGTTGCCCCCTAACATCGGGTCAACTTGGTAATAATCGTGGGTATGATAGCGGTGATTGCTGGCGGATTGAAAAATCGGTGTGAAATAAATCGCGTTAATCCCCAAATTCTGGATGTAATCTAAACCCTCCATAATGCCCCATAAATCGCCGCCTTTATAGCCCTGGAGGGTTGGCATAGAGTCCCAATCTTCCCAACGGGCCTCTTGCAATAACCGTTTGCGTGGCTGTTTGCTTCTGGCAAAACGATCTGGGAAAATTTGGTAGAAAACAGCGTGCTTCACCCAGTCTGGTGTTTGAATTTGCATGAATAACTCTTTGTACGTTCAGAAGCGATCGTTGCAAATATTAGCTTCTTTATGGCTCTTACTTATGATAGAGAATCTGTGATTTCTCAGTATTCATTAGTGATTTAGCCTTTTTCATGCTGTTTTATACGCAAATGTTATCAGTCTTAACTATTTTGACTACAATTTATTTTAGTTTTTAACAGTTCATATACACAGACTCCTCACTGATTGCATTCTGAGCCTTAAATCTTCTTTAATAAATTTATTTATTACTTAATTCTTCTTAATTTTATTTTCTTCACTTTGTCCGTAATGATTTAGGCAGATGATGGATTAGTTTAATAGTTTCATAAAAATTACTGTTACCTCAGATTTTGGGAATTATTAAATGCAACCGAGCGAAGATGTCTCAGGAACCACAGAAAATCACTATGAGGGATACGCAATTCCAGAATATGAGTTATGAATTAGCAATTGTCTTAGGAATAACTCTTACCTCCTAAGCTTATTTGATGTTATCTATAAAATAAATAGATAACTATAGTCGCATCAAATAATCAAAGCAAAAAAACTACATAGACTGTGTTAATCCGAGAGCGACTTATCCTGCTATAACCACTACTTTGTTGACGGCAACTCAATTTAATTTAAGGTAAAAATGAGACACGAAAAACTTTCTCCTGGACTACTTTTGGCATATCAAGACTATCAAAATGAAGGAGATCGAGCTTTAGTTACACACAAGCGATCACTTGGCATCATTGCCCACAAAAGCCCGGTTAAGCCCACTAAGAGCGTCGTTTTTATCTACTGCGACCCTGATGCAGACTTAAGTTATTTATCACAATATAATATTGAAGTCAATCAAAACTCCGGGAGTGTGCGGACAGCTTTCTTACCCATAGATAGTTTAGATGTCTTATCTGAAGAAGATGTGATTGTGCGGATTAAGCCATCACGCAAACTTCATTTAAGGATGGACACTGCAATGGAAACAGTCAAACTGCCGGAATTTAAGAATCAAACCGGATTGACTGGTAAAGGAGTAATCATCGGCATTATAGACAGTGGCATCGATCCGAAACACCCCGCCTTTGCTGGACGAATTTTACACATTTGGGATCAAACACTCCCAGGGCCAGGAGTCACAGAGGGCGGCTATGGGGCTGAATTTACGGGAGCGCAACTGACAGTTTCTCAGGATACTGGCGGTCATGGTACTCACGTCGCTGGCATTGCCGCTGGTGTCGATACTTGTTATAGCGGTGTCGCACCAGAAGCGGAATTAGTTGTCGTCAGGTCAGATTTACAAGATGCCCACATTGCAGATGGTGTGCGTTACATTTTTCGAGTTGCTAGAGAGTTGGGACGCCCAGCAGTGGTGAATCTCAGCTTGGGCGGACACGCTGATGCTCATGATGGTAGCGATTCCTTATCCAAAGTTATTGATGCTGAAACTGGCCCTGGAAGAATAGTTTGCTGTGCAGCCGGTAACGAAGGAAATGACAACATTCATGGACAAGCGACCATACCCAGTGGACGCACTCGTGGTATGCGTTTCAATGTTCCTTTGAATCAAGTAGGTATCGTTTGGTTAAACGCTTGGTATGCCAAAGACAGCGAATTAGAAGTATCTGTGCGGAGTCCGAACGGTTTTGTTACTCCCTTCCAAAAAATCATTACTGAAGGTAATGCTGCCCAAGATTACCAATTACCAGATGCACGGGTGCAATTAGCGACACCAGCACCAGACCAAGCCAACGGCGACCATAATTTCTTTGTGCAAATACGCGGTATTGACCCCTCGCCAGTCATGGGAGGTATTTGGCAGTTGCGAGTCCGCAACACTTCTTCAACTGACACATGTTTAAATGTGTGGACACTAGATGATAGTTCATCAGTATTTTTCACTGGTAAAAGTGTGAAAGATGCGTTAAAAATTGGTTCGCCAGGAGCCGCCAGCAGTGCAATTACAGTTGCCGCCTATACTACTAAAACCAAGTACACAGATATTGATGGCCAAGTGCGAGAAATGGGCTTAGAATTGGATACTATTTCGGAATTTAGTAGTGAAGGGCCTCTACGCAATGATGGGCAGAAGCCCGATGTAGCAGCACCAGGAGCGATGATTGTTTCCACACTTTCTGCCGATGCTAATTTTGACCGCTCATCGATGATTAATTCCAAGTTTGTGGTGCAGGCTGGTACGAGTATGGCGACACCGTTTGTAAGTGGGTTAGTGGCACTGCTGTTGCAGCGAGATCCTAAACTCGATGCGGCTGCTGTCAAAGACTTGCTACGTAAAAATAGTGCCATTCCTGGCAAACCCGCAGGCACATTTGATGATAAATGGGGTTATGGAGTAATTAACGCAGCTAATCTGTAATTAGACTGAGAATGATGGATATTATTTCTGTACAAGGATAGGCGATAAAAACTTATAACTTTGATAGGTTAGGGTAGGCAATAATTGCTTACCCTTTTTACCGAGGAATTGCTGATGAATTATCAGAAACTAGATGCCGCCCTTGCTACAGCGCTGAATGATGTTCAAAATTCAGAAGAAACGAGTTTGGGCGTTTTCATCCATACTGAACCAATTTTAAACTCTACTGCAACTGCTGTTTTAGAAAGCTTTGGTGTCAGTGGTGTTAGCAGTGGCAAAGATATTTTCACAGCAACACTTTCACCAAAAGCCATTTCCCAGTTATCAGAGCAACCTTGGGTGAAGTATTTGAAGCGATCGCAGCAATTAAGTTTGCTTAATAGAAAAATAAATATAGGCAAGTTGGGTGTTTAATTGGTATTGCCTACCTTTTGTAGAGATAATTTTTTGCTGTTACTGTGAATCAGGTTTTGGTTTTTCTGGAAACTTACACTTCACTTGAATTTCCAAATTACTTTCAGCAGAGCCTTCGGTAATATAAGGAATATAGTGTCCGTATTGTAAGGCACAAATTGACAGCACTTTTTGGTGTGCGATCGCCAGAGCTTTTATGCTCTAATTATGAGTAAACAGCAGCAAGACTGAGTATTATTAAGTTTCTTAAGCGCAACGGCAATTGCTTGGTCTTGTGTCAATGTGGGGCAAGGAAGTCCTTCAGAAGGCAGAAACATTAGACTGCTAGTAGACCAAGTTACTCAGCAAGAAATCCTCTATATTGGCAACTGGATTACAAACTCTGTTCCTTGCCCAAGCGTAGAATTTACCTCAATGCTTCCACCATGTTTTTCAATGATAATTTGAAGTGCGATCGCTAATCCTAAACCCGTTCCTTTACCAACAGGTTTGGTAGTAAATAAGTGGTCAAAAATTTTCTGCTTAACTTCTGGGGTCATTCCTATCCCATTATCTTTAATTCGTATCAACACACTCTTCTGGTCTTCGTTTAGCTTGGTACTTAGAGTAATTCGATTAGGATTTAGCTTAATCTCATCTATACTGCGCCCTATATTTGACTCTTCCAAAGCATCAATAGCATTAGCAAGCAGGTTCATAAATACCTGACTAAGTTGGCCAGGAAAACACCGGACTAACGGGATGTCATCATAATTTTTCACTACTTCAATCGCCGGACGAATATGTGAGGCTTTCAGACGGTGTTTGAGAATCAAAATTGTACTTTCGATAACTTCATAGAGATTGCAAAAAATTGTTGTTTGGGTATCTCCTCTAGAAAAAGTACGCAAACTTATGCTTACATCATAAATACGGTTTATCCCTTCTTGCATCGAAGTAATTAGTTTAGGTAAATCTTCACGCACATACTCCAAGTCTACTTCTTCAACTGTTTCTGTAATTTCTGCTACAGGTTGGGGATAGTAATGTTGATATAAGCTAATTAATTTTAACAAGTCTTTTACATATTCACTTGCAGGTTTTAAGTTACCAATAATAAAACCAATAGGATTATTAATTTCATGTGCTATCCCTGATACTAAATTACCTAAAGTAGACATTTTTTCACTCTGCACAAGATGCAATTGCATTTGCTTGAGTTCAGACAGGGAAAATTCTAATTGTTTAGCATAGTCTTGAGCTTGCTGATAAAGTCGAGAATTTTCTAAAGAAATAGCAGCTTGGGATGTGATTAAATTCAATATATTGACACGTTCTGATGTAAATGCACCTGCAATCAGTTTATTTTCTAAGTACAAAATACCAATAAATTTACCCTGATAGAAAATAGGACTGCACAATATTGATTTTGGCTGATGGCGTTGGATATAAACATTTGATTGATAAAAAGTCTGATAAATCGCATCATTTATCACCAAAGTTTCTTGGGTTCTAGCAACGTAGTTAACTATTGAAATCGGAATATCTTGGCTTGCTTTAATCGGAGTTGATTGCAGAATAATAGAGAAATTTTCTGTAGTATTGATTGCTTCTATAAATAATTCGTTATCTTTAACTAAAATCAGACAAGCCTTTTGAGCAGCAGCATTTTCAAGAATTATATTTAAAAGAGTACTTAGCAATTTATCTAAAACTATCTCGCTGCTAATGGCTTGTGAAGCCTTTATTACCGTAGCTAAATCCAAGACACCATTGCTGTTACTTGTAGTTTGGGAGTAATTTATTTTTGTTGTAGCAATAGTTCTAGTTACATCTATTTCTAATTGTTTAATATTTTGATTACGAATTATAAAATTAGTATAGCGTTCATCCAAGTCTTGTACTTTCGCTATAGCTCCCCAATTGATATAACCATAATAAGCTTCAGTCATGTACATTTTGGCAATTTTTTCTTTACCTAAACCGATATAAAACTTTGCTGCTAGTTCATTTCCCAAAGCCTCTTCTTGGATATAACCATTTTTTTTAGCTCCAGCAATAGCACAGTCATATAAATCTATTGCCACTTGTAATTTACCCAATACTCTGGCTTTCTCTGCTTCCACTAGTTCATATTTGTGCTGGAAGTTACATGGTGCTTGTTTTGCCCATTTTTTCATTTGCTGCTGATTCGCTACTACCTGTTTTAAGTATTGCTTTTTCTTCAAAGGTAAAGCTTGTTCAGAAAATGATATGAGAGCCAAAGAATAATAAAAATTATTAACAGTATAAATTAATAATCCAACGTTATCGGCATGAGTCTCTTCAGCAATAATTGCATTTTCAATTGCTAGTTCATATTCTTCAAATAAATAACATAATATAGTTTTAGAACCATAGTAAAAACCTTTAAAAGAGTAATTTTTAGTTATTTCAGATGCCATTGTCATTTCATCAAAAGCCTCGCCAATTAAAGCAGTTTTCATCAATGACTTTGCCTGTAAATTTAAAGTCGCTTGTCTAAAAACACTTGTAGCTGCTGCTAGAGATTCAAGCCTTAACTTCTGCATCAACTCGACATAGCTCAATATTTTTTTATCTACCAACTCTAAGTTTTCCCCAGAAAGCAAAGAATGATAGCCTGCAATTACAGCACAATAGCCAGCATTTTCTATATTTCCTAATTCTAATCCACTCTGCATCCCTTCTAAGAGTGGTGCTATTGTGTCTTTAATATGCTCTTTATAAAACCTAATTGTGCCATTATGTACAAAGTAAACTGTGGCTTTGAGTGAGTTATTATTCGTGTTTGAAAGTAACTCTATTGCTAGCTTTCCTAATTTATATCCTGTTTCAACTTGGTTAAATTTATCAGATAGAATAGTACCATAAGCAGCATAAGCATAAGCCGAAACAGGTGATTTACCGTATTTTACAGATAATCTGACCATAGCAAATACAGCTAATACAAAAAGGAAAGATCCTGCCTGACTAGCAGCTGGAACAATTTGCAATAATATTTGCATAGCTGCTAGTTTATAGGGATCAGACATTTCAGGTAACAAAGTTAAGTCTTCTATCGGTTTACCTATTAGTGTTAGTTTTGTCTTAATTAAAGCTGACAAAACATTTAATTTTGTAGGTTTATTGGGTAATATTACTCCTAGCTCTTTAAGAGCTTTTACACCAATTTTTAGGACTTCTAGCATCTGATTGTGTGCCATGTAAATTAGCATTTTTATTTCATGCAACTTAACCTTATCTAAGGTACTATTTGCTTGACTCAGTGCAATATTTACTAATGTATGAGCATTTTCAAAATGACCATTTAAATACTCTGCTTCTGTAGCCTCAATATATAAATTTAATGTTAGATCATAAAATTGATTCCAACTATCTACTGTTAACAGTTCTAAACCTATATTTAAATACCTACCAGAAGACTCGTAAGCAGTGGCTGCTTTGGCTTTTTTACCAGCTAGAAGATTAAGTTTTGCCAGATTATATTTTTCAGATTGTTGAGTCAATAAGTCCAAACCCACATTCAGCTGGTTCACAATATCTAAAATATTTTCTGTCAACGATTCAGCAGGTGTCTGTTGGAGTAATAACTGACCTATTTTTAAATGAGTTCCTTGTTTATTATTTTCTGGAATCAGTGAATAAGCAGCTTGCTGAATGCGATCGTGCAAAAATTTATAACTAATCTGTTTAGAATCAAAATTTAGTTTAACAGATTCTTCTTGTTCAAAAGCTAAGGGAATACGATAAGCATCACTTAAAGGCAAAATTAACCCACATTGTAATGCAGAATAAAGTTCACTAGCCGTACTTGTAATGGATTTTGCGCTGACGATAGAAAGTATATCTAGAGAAAATCTATTGCCAATACAAGCTGCTAGTTTTAATATTTCTTGTGTGGCTTGTGGGAGGTTTTTAATTCTGCTGGCAATCAGTTCTACTATACTCTTATCAGTAATACCAATTGCTTGAATTTTTTCTATATCCCACTCCCATAAAGTAGTTTCAAAGTTAAATTTTAATAAATTATCTTGATAAAGTACCAGCAGTAGCTGTATTAAAAAAAATGGATTCCCTCCTGTTTTATTGTAGAGTAAATCTACTAATGATTTTATAGGATCTGGATTTTGATGTAATGTATCAGCGATTAAGTAATTAAAGTCTTCAATAGCAAGAGCTTGTAAAATAATATTATTAACAACAGTGCCCTTTTGATTTATTTCTTCTATTATTCCCATTAAGGGATGTGTAATGCTAACTTCATTATCTCGATAGGCTCCAATCAACAGTAAATATTTAGTATTATGGTCAGTAATTAGCAGTTTTATTAACTTTAAAGTAGCTGAATCTGCCCATTGCAAGTCATCTAAAAAGATAACCAAGGGGTGTTCTTTTTTGGCGAAGATGTGGATAAATTCACTAAAAACACGATTGAAGCGGTTTTGTGATTCTACCGCACTCAGTTGAACTACTTCTGGTTGTTTACCTATAATTAATTCAACTTCAGGAATTACATCAATGATGACTTGTCCATGTGATTTAACGGTGGCTAAGATTTCCCTACGCCATGTTTCAAGTTTAATAGCATTTTCTGTAAGCAGCTGCCGCATTAATGAACTCAAAGCTTGAATCAGCGATGCATAGGGAATATTGCGTTGGAATTGGTCAAACTTACCACTAATAAAAAAGCCTTTGGCGCGAGTAATGGGTTTATTGACTTCATTTACTACAGAAGATTTACCAATTCCTGAATAGCCAGAAACTAATATAAGTTCACGGCTTCCTTGGCTGACTCGCTCAAAAGCCTCTAAGAGTGAGTTAACTTGAGTTTCTCTGCCATAAAGCTTTTGAGGGATGAGCAACTGACTCAAAACATCTAAACGACCAGGTATGAAATCAATGATTTCACCTGTTGCTTCTAACTGCTCTTGACAGATTTCCAAATCTGCCAAGAGTCCTTTAGCTGTTTGGTAACGATCTTCAGCATTTTTCGCCATCAGTTTATTGACAATAGACGAAATGGCAGTCGGTATTTCTGGGTTTAATGTTTCGATCTCCGTAGGTTGTTTAGCAATATGACAGTAAACTAACTCTAATGGGTCATAACTTTGAAAAGGTAATTGCCCGGTAAGTATTTCATAGAAGGTAACTCCAAGAGAATAAAAGTCACTCCGATAGTCAAGAGTACGGTTCATTCTCCCGGTTTGTTCCGGTGATATATAAACTAAGGTACCTTCTAGTTGATTAGGGTTAGCTAGTTGCGTTGTTTCTTTATCGAGGCGTGAGGCAATACTAAAGTCGGTAAGCTTTACAACTCCAGTTTTTGGATTGATGATAATGTTGGCAGGTTTAATATCTTTATGAATGATCTGGCAAGTATGTACAGATACTAAAGCTTGTGCCAGTTGAATTGCAATCCGAATAAAACTCTTTAACTCTTGTTTGCCTGTAATCAGTAGTTGTTTAAGGGAATATCCATCAAAGTCTTCAAATACGATCGCTAAACGATTTTCGTGGGTTTCGAGTCTTAATACTTTGACAACAGCTTCTAAATCCAGGTTTTCTGTAATTTTGTATTCATGCTTCAGACGAGCGATCGCATCTATGGAGGGATAATCTGTTTTAAGAATTTTCAGAATTACAGATTGTTTGTCAAGTTGTGATGTAGCGCGATAAATAATTGTATCATCTCCCTCATGGAGCATTTCTTTGAGATCGTACCCTGAAATTGACCCAGATGTGAGCATTGACATTACCCTTCTTAGTAAAGACCAAATTGTGTATATTTATGTATTTATGATTCCCACTTTTGCTATTTTTTAATCAAATAAATATTTTTATTAAAAGACATAGTAAATTTTTCATTGTTGTCAAAAACAAAAACCTATACAATAAGAAAGAGTTATCATGAAATAAGTAATTATTAAGTATCAATATATTTTTATTTTTTACTTCAGTTACGGTTGCGATATCTTGCACTCTTTTTTATGTAACTTTATGTAATTACAGATATTTCGTGAATGGTTTCGAGCGTGCATAAATGATGCTGTTAGCAGCTTGTCGCAGACATCGCTGTTTTCAAGCATCAGCCAGCGTTTACGGCAAAATAGGCGTTTTAGATAAAATAGTAGATAAAATAGGTTAACTATGTTTTTGATTGAGTCATAAACTCAAGATATTTCTACTATATAATTCTATTTAATTTGTGAAAAATTAAATATCTAGATTCCCGACTTCTTATAAAAATCGGGAATGTAGTTTTTCACTAATAATTAAGGGCTGTTACATTCTGGAGTTCTCTGGTAGAAAAATTTTTATCAAATTTGGGTAAGTATTGTTTCATTAGTTCTTTGTCAATTTTGGGGCATAAAATACCCGAATTTTGCATAGCATCAAAGGTGTTATCTACTTTGCATATAGGAGTACGATGGTGTACTTCTAGTATAGTGCTACGGTTTTGATACACTTTTTCTTGAAAAAAAGAAGTCAATGGATACAAGGGATTAATTGTTGACAAACTAGAGAGAGCATTCAACCAGTTTTTGGGTGAAATTTTTTGTAAAGGATAGCCCAACTCCTTGAAGCACTCAAATATTTCTGTATTACTTAATTCCTGTTCTCGAGGTACAACAATATTGTAATTGCCACCTGTGTGCTTTGCATCTAAAGAAATATGGGCAATGACAGCAGCAACATAGTCCACAGGTACAGGAGTCCAATATTTTTCGGGCCAGTCTGGATATATGCCCATCTCAATACAACCACTAATAAAGCGGTAGAATGTGTCGTTAAGGTTAGCAACTCCTGTTTGCCTGTGTCCAGAAATAAAACCAGGACGGTAAATAGATACTGCTAATCCTTTTTCTTTAGTTGATTTGACCATGCGTTCGGCAGCCCATTTTGCCCGTACATAGCCGTATTCTACAGACATAATTGGTAGGCTAAAATCAATATCAAAATCTTCTGAAACTTCATTTATACTTAATAATGAAGTTACTGCTCCATAAACAGACACAGTAGATATGTAATGCAGTGTTTTATGACGACGATGCGCTGTTAAAGTAAGAATATTCGCAGTCCCATCTACATTGGATTTTTTAATTAGCGAATAAGGTTTGATGTAATTAGTGTCAGCAGCTACATGATAAATATGATCTACTTCTTCACCCAGTTTGTCAAATAACATTGTTGGTAGTTGCAACTGTGGTTGCTGAATGTCGCCAGCGATTACTTGTACTTCCGCCAATATTGTTGTTGGTAACTGATATTGGATAAAAGTTACACGCAGCCTTGCCATTGCATTTGCATCGTTTTCTCCTCGTACCAAGCAATAAATTTTGCGATAGCTGCCTTTTATGAGCAGTTCATAAAGCAAATGTGCCCCTAGAAAACCTGTTGTACCTGTAATTAATGCACAGTCATATTTAACTTGTGGTGGTTGTTGCCAAATAGATGTATTCAAATATGGAGAAAGTCTGGCTTCTGCTTGTAAGTTAATATGTCCATCATTAACTGCACTTTCGTTTTTGAATTTAAACTGTTCTAACAATTGTGCTAAACCCGAGGGTGTAGGATATTCATAAATTAAGCGAGAAGGAAGGGTTACACCAAAATCGCGATCGAGTGCATACAAGACATGAGCGATGCAAAGTGAGCTACCACCTACCTCAAAGAAATTCGTGTGAGGCTTGCAAGTTCCAGTAGGTAACTCTAAAGCTTCATCAAAAACTACCGCTATTTTGAGAGAGCCATCCATCGTATCAGTCAGGAAAGATGAGGTTTCTGGCAGTTTTGGTAAAGCATTTCGGTCTACTTTACTGCGATTAGGTAATAAAGGCAATTCGTCCATAAAAACAAACCGCGCAGGTACCATGTAATCTGGTAGTTGTTCAGCAGCAAAGCGTTGCAGGTGCTTTTCTATCAAAAACTGTCCAGTTTTAGGGACAATATATGCAACAAGCATTGATACGCCATAATTTTCTGTCACATCGCTACGTTCTATCCGTGAAGTTCTAATTGCTTTGACTGCATTTGTTTGTACCCCAGGATGCTGGGCAAGTATCATTTCAATTGCTTCTATTTCTATACGCTTGCCCCGAATTTTTACCTGATGATCTGATCTGCCAGCATAGTGTAACAGCCCAAGTTCGTGCGGATCTTCGTAAACGATATCACCAGTTTTGTATATTTTGCCCAAACCAAAAGGGTTGTCTAAAAAACGAGTACTTGTAATCTCAGGTTTATCTAGATAGCCTTTTCCTATTCCTAAACCACCTACATATAACTCACCCTTTTCACCACGAATACAAAGTTTAAATTCTTCATCCAAAATGTAAAGTTCTACATTTGGCAATGCATAACCAATAGGCAGACTCATATCCTGTTGCTTAAATTCGTAAATTGTGCAACAAACTGTTATTTCTGTTGGCCCATAAGCATTAAAAAAGCGGGTATGAGGTGAAACCCATGCTTTAGCAAGTGATATGGGACAAGCTTCACCACCTACCACTACCATTTGTAAATCAGGTAGCTGGTCGGAAAAAGGTGTCAGTGTTGCAAGTACAGAAGGGGGTAACATCACCCATTGTACCTGGTATCTCATCATGAAGTTTGCTAATAGTTTTCCAGGAAGCATTTGCTCTCTTGCACCCAGTACCAAAGTCGCCCCACCACATAATGCTGTAACTAATTCCCACACTGCTGCATCAAAACTGATGGAGGCAAACTGAAGTAAACGCAAGCCTGGTTTGATATTAAAAGTACTACAGCTAGCTTGAGCAAGATTTAATAAACCTCGATGGGTAAGCATTACCCCCTTCGGTACACCTGTAGAGCCAGAGGTATAAATAATGTAAGCTAGTTGCTCAGGCTCTACTAGTGAAGGCAATGCAAAGGGTGTAGTTAACTGTTCCCAGACAGCAGGAGTATCCAAAAAATACATTTGTCCATTCAAACCACTCTGCCGCATTGCTGGCTCAATATCAAAAGCAAACTTTTGTTGTGTCAGAATCGTGGTTAATTTAGCATCAGCAATCATATAGCTGAGTCTCTGGCGGGGTAAATCTGGATCGAGGGGAACAAAAGCTGCACCTGCTTTCAAAATGGCATAGATAGCAATAATCATTTCAAAAGAAGGTTCTATACACAGTCCAACTAAACTGTTAGGTTTTAAGCAACCTTGTGTTATTAAATACTGATATAAATGTTCTGCCCGATCCTGTAATTCTCCATAAGTAAACTGTCGATTTTCTAAAATTACTGCCAGTTCATCGTGATACTTTTGACAACTAAGTTCGATTAAGGAAACAATTGTTTGATGGACTTGGGTATTTTGAGTTTTCATTTGAATATCGATACGGATTTATCCAAAAAATGCAAATTTAGAGGTAGGTAAAATCGCCCTGACAACAATTAAATATCAAAGCTAAGCAAAGCTAAGCAAAGCTAAGGAAAACCTGATAATGACTACATCAGCGTTCTCCATACTGCTAATTTATAATTTGAGATGTGAGAGCTATCCTATTTCACTTGTGAAAATTAGTTTTTGACAAACCGCATTCTCAGAAGTAGATGCCGCAGCTTAGTACACATATATGCACAGCGGCTGAGCGAAGAGTACGCACAGAAAAAAACAAAAAGAAGATTTCATTTCTTAAGATGTTGTGTAATTTTCTCAAAGCAAGTTGATTAAAAAAAATTTTGGTTTATAGATAATCATTGTGACAAAAATATTCTGAAATATCTAGAAATTTGCCAAATCTTTAACTTTATCAAATAAATATAATTAGTGCAGAGAAAAATATTTAAGTAAAAATATCAAATTAAGTCTACATTTATTTTTAATAAAACTTTATATTAATATTTGATTAATAATTTTATTGCACTAATTAATTTATTCATAAAATAAATATTTTAATTTTAAATATTTAAGTAATTGTACGCAAACTATACTTTTGCAGAAAACGCTCCAGAAATGAAGCTCTTGGGCTGACCTCTTAAAGTGTTGCAACGGAGATTTAAAGCGGTCAGACGGAGAATCTGGTCTAACTAAGAAACTGGTAGCTACAAGACTAATCAAAGGAGCGGACTTTTGGGAAAGTATTTTAGCGATCGCTTTCATGTTAGAGTCTTCTATGAAGGTGGAAAAAACTAAAAATAAAACTCAAAGCCTCAATTTCTGGCATCTAGTTCGTTTCAGTTTCCAGTTGTTGCATTTAGAATAAGCACAATAAAGAGTAGCAACACAAGCTAAATACACAAATAGGTCAATAAGTTGTTCCCAAAAACAGAAGATAGTCACCTAAACCAAAATGCTGCTTTAAATATCTAATGGCTAATTCAATGCAAAAATGACAAGAGTAAATTTCAATATATCTATCTTCTTTTTGTTTTCTACGGGAGAGCATTTTAGCCAACAGTTCCTAACATTTTTCAGATCGATATAATACAAATGTTCTATTTTTACTGATCGCCCCACTATCCATTACCAGTAGCATTCTGTAAAATTCATCCCAAAGAATCAGACGATCCCCCTTACCTGTGGTGGCAGACAGTCCTAAACTGAGAGTGAGAGTTGAAAGGCAGTCAGGAGAAATTTTGTGAAGAAAGTATTATCAATCATCCTTGGTGGTGGCGCGGGTACTCGGCTTTACCCACTAACCAAACTACGCGCTAAACCAGCAGTACCAGTAGCGGGTAAGTATCGCTTAATCGATATCCCTGTTAGTAACTGCATAAATTCCGAAATATTCAAAATCTACGTCCTGACACAATTCAACTCAGCTTCCCTGAATCGTCACATCGCCCGTACCTATAACTTTACTGGCTTTAATGAAGGGTTTGTGGAAGTGCTAGCGGCACAACAAACACCAGAAAACCCCAACTGGTTCCAAGGTACAGCGGATGCTGTACGTCAGTACCTGTGGTTAATGGAAGAATGGGATGTAGAAGAATATCTAATTCTCTCAGGCGATCACCTGTACCGGATGGATTATCGCCAGTTTATCCAGCGCCATAAGGAAACGGGGGCTGATATTACTCTCTCAGTCATCCCCATTGATGAGCGCCGCGCCTCAGATTTTGGCTTGATGAAAATTGATGATTCTGGTAGAGTAATCGATTTTAGCGAAAAACCCAAAGGTGAAGCGTTACGCCAAATGCAAGTTGATACAAGTGTACTGGGATTATCAAAAGAACATGCCCAGCAACAGCCCTACATCGCTTCAATGGGGATTTATGTCTTTAAAAAAGAGGTTTTGTTCAAGTTGTTGAGAGAAGGTACAGAAAGGACTGATTTCGGCAAAGAAATTATTCCTGATGCCTCTAAAGATTACAACGTTCAAGCTTACCTTTTTGATGACTACTGGGAAGATATTGGAACAATCGAAGCATTTTATCATGCCAATTTAGCCCTCACTCAGCAGCCTCAGCCACCCTTTAGTTTCTACGATGAAGAAGCGCCAATTTATACCCGCGCTCGTTACTTGCCTCCAAGTAAACTTTTAGAATGCCAAATCACAGAATCAATTATTGGCGAAGGTTGCATTTTGAAAAATTGCCGCATTCAACATTCAGTGTTGGGAGTGCGATCGCGAATTGAATCTGGTTGTGTGATCGAAGAGTCCCTACTGATGGGTGCAGATTTTTATCAACCTTTTGTAGAACGCCAATGTAACCTAGAAAAAGGTGAAATTCCTGTAGGTATTGGTACTGACTCGATTATTCGCGGTGCGATCGTTGATAAAAATGCTAGCATCGGTCACGATGTCAAAATCATCAATAAAGATAACGTGCAAGAAGCTGACCGAGAAAGTCAAGGTTTCTACATCCGTAGTGGCATAGTTGTCGTACTGAAAAATGCTGTAATTCCTGATGGAACTATCATTTGATAGTTAGGAGTTAGGAGTTAGGAGTTATGAGTTAATGACTAAAAATTTTGATAGTTAGGAGTTATGAGTTAATGACTAAAAATTCTGATTACTCCTCACTCATCACTTTTAATTCCTCACTTCTAACTTCTCACTCCTCACTTTTTTTACTGATTGGTCTTCCAGGTAGTGGTAAGTCAACTTTGGCAAAACAATTACTGGCAGAATGCCCCCAAATGGCGCTAATTTCTACCGATGCCATTCGGGGGCAATTGTTCGGTTCCCAAGCCGTTCAAGGGCCGTGGCTACTGATTTGGCGCGAAATTGAGCGGCAATTTCAGCAAGCTATTTCTACAACTAATACAGCTATTTTTGATGCCACCAATGCCCAGCGCCGTCACCGTCGTGAAGTGATTGCTTTCGCCCGTAACCAGGGCTTTACCTACATTAGGGGAATTTGGGTGGATACACCAGTTTGGCTGTGTTTGGCACGGAATAAAAGGCGATCGCGCCAAGTTCCAGAAGAAATTATTTTGCGGATGCACCGTCAACTTCGGGATGCTCCCCCAAGCCGCGAAGAAGGACTAGACAGCCTCAGCCGCTTATCAGAAAAATCGGAGTACGGGAATTGCGATTCCTTGGTGAGCAAGAACCACACTTGATTTTCTATATTTTTTGTTAATTTGAAATCAGATTCTTTTTGTTTGGCACTATAACCAGGCAAATTAAATATCTTTCATCTTCAAAAAAACATAACGGGAATTTCTAATTAGGAGGCTGGTAGATGGCTGCAACCGACTTCAAGGACTATTACGCTATTTTGGGAGTCAGTAAGACTGCCAGTTCAGAGGAAATTAAACAAGCCTTTCGTAAACTAGCCCGCAAATACCATCCTGATGTCAACCCAAACAACAAACAGGCAGAAGCACGCTTCAAAGAAGTTAGCGAAGCCTACGAAGTTATATCAGACCCAGATAAACGCAAAAAGTACGACCAATTCGGTCAATATTGGAAACAAGCTGGTGAAGGTTTCCCATCTGGTGGTGCTGCTCCCGATATGGGTAATTTTGACTTTAGTCAATACGGCAATTTTGATGAGTTCATTAATGAGTTGCTAGGACGCTTTGGTGGTTCTCCCCCTCGTGGTGGGGCGCGCCAAAGTCAGGCACGAAGTCACTCTTACCGCACTTCTCCGGGTACCTCAACTCATTTTAGCAGCAGCTTTAACGATTTTGGGTTTCAAGATGGAGGTGTGGGTACTGCCCAGGATAGCGAAGCTGCGATCGCTCTAACTTTTGCTGAAGCATTTAATGGTGTGAAAAAGCGCTTCAGTTTAGGTAATGAAACAATAGATGTCAACATCCCATCTGGGGCTAAAACTGGTACTCGCCTGCGGGTGCGGGGCAAAGGTCAGATTAACCCCATGACTCAACAACGGGGAGATTTATACTTAAAAGTCGAACTTCAGCCGCACACCTTCTTTCAAATGGAAGGCGATAACTTGGTATGCGAAGTGCCAATCACACCAGATGAAGCGACTCTGGGAGCATCTATTGATGTACCCACTCCCGATGGTTCAGTTAATGTCAAACTACCAGCAGGAGTGCGTTCTGGGCAATCTCTACGTTTACGTGGCAAAGGTTGGCCCCTCTCCAAAGGTGGACGCGGCGATCAGTTGGTGAAAGTGGCGATCGTTCCACCAAAAGACCTCAGCCAACAAGAGCGGGAATATTATGAAAAAATCCGGGCTATACGTACTTATAATCCCCGTAGTCATCTGAACCAATTTAGGCTTTAACAAGCAAAAAGAGAATCCCCATAATTGAAAATCTCATCATTACCCACATTTTGGTAACAGTCAAAGTATTATGCTAAACCACATCCTGTCTAGAACTTAAGTTCTGCGGCTTTGAGCTACTGTTCACTTAAGTGGACTTGAATCATTTTCGAGCAAGTTTTAACCGAACTTGAGATAAATTGTTGTTTAGTCCAGTTAAGAGAATTTGAACTATTAGCCTTGGAGTTGTATTTCGAGGCACAATAGTTCTACTTGGTATTCAAAAGCCCGCTGATTCTTTACTTTAAGTAGTTTGTTTTTATATAAAAATTGTATTCTTATATTGGCAGAAATCTGATGATTTAATTGCTAAAAACAAAGCTAAATAATGTTGTTATCTTTTAATTCTTAACTTTTTTGATACCGCATACCTGGTAGTTGCGAAATAAAACCCATAAGTTCCAACTCTAACAAAGCACTGGAAACTGAGCCAGCAGCCATACCAGTTTGTTGGACAATAAAATCGAAGGGTAAAGCATCACTTGCGAGTGCCTCCGGCACGCCTGCGGCGAACGCATTCATTACTGTTTGCAATTCTGGCGATAAAGTTGGCATTAACTGTTCTGGTGCTGTAGAAGCTTCAATCGCATCAATTTGTGGTATTGCTCCTAGCATTGTTAACAGTTCGTCTAGTTCCTTAAGAATGAAAGTTGCTCCCTGATTCAGTAACTTTAAGCATCCTTGGGATGGATAATCGTCAAGTCTTCCAGGTAATGCATAGACATCTCTACCAAATTCATTTGCGTAGGTAGCAGTAATTAAGGCACCAGATTTTAAAGGCGCTTCCATTACTAGAATGGCGCGGCTTAAGCCTGCAATAATCCGGTTGCGACGGGGAAAATGAGTCCGATCGGGTGGAGTTTTTGTCGGGTACTCACTTACAACTAACCCCGCAGCTAAAATTTGCTTGTACAAATCCCGATTTTTATGTGGATAGATAACATCTACACCAGTTCCCAAAACTGCGATCGTTCGTCCACCTGCTTTCATGGCGGCGATGTGGCTTTCAGTGTCAATTCCCTCTGCCATACCAGAAACGACTGTAAAGCCATTTTTAGCCAAAGCTGTACTAATTTGGCGAGTCCAACGGATACCGTATTCTGAGGGTTGGCGGGTTCCGACAATCCCAACCATTGGTTTTTGTCCGAGATTTTCTTGGAGTTCGACTTCACCGCGATAGTACAAAATTGGCGGTGGACTCGGAGTTTCTAGCAGTAAACGGGGATAATCTGCATCTGCTGGCGTCCAGAAATGAGAGTTTTCCTGTTGGTGCTTGGTGAATAGTTGTTCTGGGTGCAAACGCGATCGCTGTTGTACTACTTTTTCTAGTGTCTGAAAACCAAAACCCTCTACTTCTCCTAACTGTACCTTAGTAGCGTTCCAAGCTGTTGCCAGCGTGCCAAAATGCTGTTGTAGCCGTCGCAGTAATACTGGCCCAATTCCCGAAATTTGTGCCCAAGCTAGCCAATATGCGCCTTCTTCTACCACCGTTCTATCCTCACGCCACTGGATTGAGTATTCCCAAATTAGGGTTGGCTGTTGATGTGGAGATGAGGGGGCAGGGGGAGCAGGGGGAGCAGGGAAGGGAGACAAGGAGACAAGGAGACAAGGGAGACAAGGAGGAATTATTGAACCAGTCTCTCCCAAGTCTCCCCCCTCTTCCTTGTCTACCTTGTCTCTTCTCCATGCCCAATGCCCAATGCCCAATTCCCAATTCCCCTTGACTTTTGACTCTTGACTCTTGACTATTAACTATTGACTATCTATCTTCTTATCTTCTGTGATGAAATATTTCTATCGTGTTCTAATAAGCCTATCTGGGTGCTTAATATTTTTACTGGTACATAGTGGCCTTGGTTTATTACCTAGTTTGGCAGCCGAAAAAGTTACCGTCAGATACGGATTGTTTGAGCAATCGATCCCGGTGGCAGATATACGCAACTATGACGAGACACAAAAAGTTTCTGCCGATCTGAAATCTTTTCTAGATTACCTCAGCGCTAAAGAGAAACAGAAATTTCAAGAAGCCCTTCAAGTGAAAATGTCGCTTGATATTGTGGCTTTAGATAAGCTGGTAAACACAGGAATGGGCAAGCAAATTTTATCTTTTGCATCCGGTGCGATCGCTCGTCGCGATCGAGCTAGTATACAAGCACTACGATCTGCCCTGATCGTCGGAGCAAGATCGCCAGAAGGTTTAGGAATAACCACCTTTCTAGAAGCTTATCCCAGCGATCGACTAGTTATTGATGTGTCAAAAATTCAGAAGCTAGTCGATATGGCAAATTCCTCTGCTAGTTCTGCTGATGCGCCGCCGAAAGATGACGTAAGTTCTTCACCTTTAGGGAAAGTTGCCCTACAATATCAAACACTTGCCGCCCAGGATAAACAGTTCTCAGGTTGCTTATTTGGCGATTCTATTTCGGCTGGACTTGGCAATACCCTTGGGAGTGGTACTTTTAATTTTGGGTTAAATGGTCTGAGTACAATCTCATTACTAGAACAACTCAAAAGTTTAATTCCTACCAAGGTGAAATGCGAAAAAGCCATTATTGCCATCGGTGGAAATGATGCTTTGTATCAAATCAGTGATGAGTTATTTAGCAAAAATCTCCAAGAGGCGATCGCACTTATCCGCACAATGGGAACTAAAGAGATTTTTCTAATTCCGGCTTTTTATTCGACAGTGGCAGCAAGCTCAGATCCAACAGTAGCAGCCCCACTTAAGAGAGTTGAACAAATTAATGTTTTGATTAATCAAGTGGCTGAAACAGAAAAAGTGCCAGTTGCCGCAGCCGGACTAGCACCATTATATGAAAATAATGTTCTTAAAGAAAATTTAACCAGTGATGGCGACCATCTGAATGCAGAGGGTTTGAAAATTTATCGGCAAGCATTATTACAAATCCTGGGTAAGTAAGCACTTCAGCAGATAGATCCCCGATTTCTTTGAGAAGTAGGGGATCTGGGAATTACCAATTACGTTAGCGTAGCGGTAGCGAGTCCACGAGCGTCATTACGAATTACGAATTACGAATTATAACTATTAGGCTTTCCAATTTAAAAACCGTGCATAAAGATAAGCTATACCTTCATCAATAACCATCCGCACGCCTTCGCTAGAATTCCACCATTTGTTTGGATTATAATCTTGTGTTGTCGCAGCAATCACACCAACATTAATTTGAGGGTTAAGTATTTTTTTAAAAAGAAACCAACTCCTACGGGCATGAACGTCCAAAGAAAAAACATTAATCGATTCTATCTTTAAATTTGAATTGGATAGCCAACGCTCAAATTCCGCAGCAGATGCATAACTACGATCTTTAACCACAAAAGGTGTCGGAACGGCTACTACTTTTTCTGCTTCTAAACCGAGTTTTATGAAGGTGTCAGCCGACACGTCTGCAAAGTTCTTGTATCCGGTAAGATAACTTCCTTTTCCTAATGTACCTCCGGTAGTAATTATTTGATGATAAGAACCGTTTTGAAATTCAGTCAAAGCTTCTTCTATAGCGTAATCTGGTAGCCATCCTTCAACAACTAATACTTCTGCTGATTGGATCGGGGAAGTTACGGCGAGAAATGAGTGTACATGAGTAAAAATGAAAAATATTAAATAAACAATCAAAGCGATCGCAATCGCCCACCCTTGAGCCGTAAGTGTCCACATTTCTTGGCGTTTGATTAATTTGATTTTAGGAAATTTTTGACACCGACGATTTTTTATCTGCATTAACCCTTAGCTAAACGTTGTTCTTTCAAGTAGCTAAACACAGATTTATCTCCAATATCAGCAGGAATTGCTTGGACTGTCTTTCGCAGGGCAAACACTAAAAATAATATCGCCCAAGTTCCTAATAAAATGCTTTCTCCCTGAGTTGGTAAAATTCCTACCAAATGTCCTAACAACAGTAGCGGTACAATTGGGGTTAATACTTTGGTTTCCAGGCGATTGAAGCAAAAAGCCTCTTTAAAATAAATACCTGTTAAAGCGACGAAAATAAAACCAACTCCCAATAAGGTAATTGGCTGATTGTAAATCGCAAGAGCTAAAGGTTCACTACTAGCGATCGCCAGAATCACTGATGCGATACTACCAATTGCCCAAAAAACTTGCAATGCTCGGTGCAGTGATGCCATGTAAATATGGATGGTAAATAAACTTACACCAAGAGCCAGACTAAAACAAGCATATAGAGGTGTCAGTAAAGTTACAACAATTGGGTTATTGTTGAGTAAAATCAAGGCGCTGCCAATGGCAAAGCTCAGTGCTGCTACCATTAACCCAGCGCGATAGATAATTACGCCAGTGCGATCGCTTTGAGTAATTGTAAATTCCCCAAACTGACCTTGATAAACTTCTGGTGCAGAGAGTGTTTGTGTAGTCATAGCTAAGAATAGAATTATGATTCTCTAGTAGAGTACAACAGGAAATTGCTCAAGGGTTACTTTTATTATTATGAGCAATAAGGCAACTTCATGTCACCATTTTTCAACTTACATCTTTTAGCAGTTGCTTTCTGGAAATTTTTGTCAAATTGGCACTGCCTACGGTGAATGAAAATGCTTGTTTTTAAGTGGTGTGTAGTTGCCCACGCTCCTTTTTATATCTAGAATTTTCCCCTTTTTTTGACTTGACCACAAATTAGCAACAGGCACTTTGCAGCCTGGTAATTTTTCACTGTCTTAACTTTAGCAAGATTCACTGGTCTGATTGTCTTAAAAAAACAACACTTCTAACGGATCTTGTAAATTAATCTGTAATTGTGAGTGAGCATCTCCGCAATTAATGGCAATTTCTACCCAACCGTGACTGCCAACTAAAGCTAGTATCTCTCCCAGTTTCACCTCACTGTAAGTTTCACAGCCTGATACACTCAATCCTGCAACTTGCACATACCAACTTTTACCTTGCACGTAACTGGCTGGAATGTTACTCACTAAGTTGCCAAAGTGGTCAATATATTGAATGCAACCTACTACACCAGTGGTTGTCTGCTTGCAGTTGCCTATATCCAGGTTTACCAAACTTACTAAATCGATTTCTTGCCCTAGCTGTTTGAGGGGGACACCACTAGCAAGATTAGCTGCGACTGGTGCAAAGATATCCCTACCGTGAAAAGTTTTGCTTGGTTGAGGAGTGCGCCAATAATTAAGATTTGTAAGTTCGACGGCTGCGATCGCCAGACTTTGATTCAGTACCCCGCTGAATATACCATTATCTGGCCCGACCAAAAACCCTTGAGCAAATTCTACTGCGATCGCTCGTCGCTTGCTTCCCACACCTGGATCTACTACTGCCAGATGCACTGTCCCAACTGGGAAATAGGCATAAGCATTCATCAGGCTAAACCGGGCTGCTTTGATGTCTTGCAGTGGAATTTGGTGCGTTAAATCTACCACCGTCAGTCTGGGGTTGATTTGGGCTATGACTCCCTTGATTATGCCTACATAAACATCGCGATCACCAAAATCGCTCAGTAAAGTCACGAGTGGTTGTTTATCTATCTGGTTATTAGACATATTTTAGCCAAATTATATAAAAAATATATTTTCTGTAGCAACAGCTACAAAATGTGTGTTATGTTAGGAATACAAGACATAAATTGAAAAACTAAAGCAGGTAATCACTATGAGTCAAAATAGACTACAAAGTTTGAGCAAATCACGAGAAACTCACAGAGCGAATATTCAAAAAAGCCTAGAGCATCGCTTGGAAATAGCTAGAGCAAAAGGCGACGAGCAGCTAATTCGTCAACTGGAAGCTGAAATGAGGTATTCCAGCTAAATCAAGTTTTCATTGTTCATAGTTTTGTTGTGTAACCCGCTACGGCGGGTTTTTTCTTTTTAGGAGGTTTTCTGGCAACAGCTATAAAAGCTTATCATCCTTACTCAAGCGACGAGATTGATTCCACTAAGCGAAAGTTCCTTCAACCTTACATTCAGTAGACCGAAAACTTCAGCGATGCCTTCTCTACGAGACGCACTCGCGTTCGGCGGGCGTAGCGATCGCTAAAAAATAGTAGTGTACGATACCGTTTTTGGAGGAATGGAAAAAAGCCGATTGTCTGGGAAAATGATCAGATTATCTTATTTATAAACTCCAAAAATCAACCAAAATCAGCCAGATGGGAAACAAACTTCGCAGGCTACGCCATAGTTGCGGTCTACTCTGGACTTTAGACTAAAAAAGAGCGATCGTGTTTTTAGCAGCTAGTGGAAAAAATAAAGGGATGCCTGTAATAACAAGCACCCCGTAACGGAAGATGAAAAAAGCACAACCAATTTCCATCTACCCCGTTATGGATGTTTTTGCACAACTAAGGGAATTCCGTCAAGCAGCATATGAATGTTTATGCCGAGCTAAAGATGCAACTTTTGAATTGATGGATGCAGTGTTACTGTCACGCAAAGCGTACAGCTTGGCAGATTTATCAATGTGTCCAGTATTCCGTCGTCAATGGTCAAGTATATATGAAGCGATACAGGATACAAGACCAAAACGCAACAAGTTGATGAGGCTGTACAGTAAAAAAATACCAAAACAAGGACGTATCATTTTGGCAGGAGACCATACAGTATGGTCAAGTTTAAACTCAATGACGCCAATACTTGGTCAGAACCAACACAAACCATTGAGCTATTAGATGCAAAATTCGGCAAACTCAGGATTCGCCTTTGGACAAACAAGCATTTTCGGCTGTCCCCGCACCATCCGATGTCAATCATATTGGTTGAAAGGCTGCAAGA
>NZ_JAVRBQ020000089.1:0-12325 GCF_034531215.2 Nostoc sp. ChiSLP03a | reverse complement strand
ATAGGTCATCAGTGATAGCATAAATTGTAATTATTTCGTTTAACATTACCCCTCCTAATTTTTCCTCTGGAGGGGATTTTATTGCTTATGCAATGCCACCTGAACACCTGCAAGCATAACTAGCAACTTGGGTTAATACTTAAGTTTTAGCGAAATCAAAACCGCTCTCTGGAAACAGGGGGCGTTTTTTAATATGTCTAAACAGATACTTAAAAATTAGCGATCTTATATTTACTTAAATTTCTGCTCTTTTGGTACGAGATATCCTCTATACTCAAAAATATTTTTAATTACGCCATATATACTTAAAAACTTCAGAAAGCATGAAGATTACTATGAAACTTGGTTTCTTTGCTCATATACTGAGTACCATTGCGATCGCACTTGGCTCTACTGCCTCTCTAGTTCAACCTGGCTATACGCAGAGTAATAAGTTTTACTGTGGTATGAGTGCAGGTGTTCCCTCAACACTAGTTCGGACTTCTAGAGGAAATATCCCAGTAATTCGCTGGGTTGACAATGCTTTTCCTCCACCTTGGACTCCCCAACAGCGCTGCGAAGAGATATCTGCAAGATTCCAACGTTTCTACGACAATGGGACGCTAAATTTCCTCAGAGCTGGAAAACTCAGCAATCAACCTGTATTGTGTGTTGCCAGTTACAAGGGTGGTTCTTGTTTGCCGAACGGAGTCTTAGTTACCCTAAAAGTCGGTACTAATGCTCCTTTGACACTGCAAAGGTTATTGGATCGCCAAGGTTCGGGTGGCGGCAGAGCAATTAACCTTAGTGGTGGTGATAGTAAAGAATTATTCTCCTACTACGAAGAGGCGGCCTACCTGGATGTAGCCAAGTTCATATCTCGGATAGAAAGTTCGGGGAGAGGCGAATCCTGTCCAGCAGGAAAACCAGCTTGGGAATGTTGAGTAAATCGCAATCTAAACGAATATGGATTGGCGCTTAATGATGCTGATTACCTGTATTGGCAGTTTATCTATTTCACTGCTAGGCTCAAAACCAAATGTTAAGGTTTTAGATGCACAAAACTTAACCCAAGACTCCGCCAAGCAAGTACAACAGCTAGCTGAGTTGATCGCGGTCAAAGTATTATCAAAAGACTTCTTGGGATCGGGGATTCTGATTCAAAGAAAAGGGTCAGTTTATCAGGTGCTAACCAATGCTCACGTACTCCGGTCGGGGAACCCACCTTATCAGATTCAGACCCCAGATGGCCGAATCTATGAGGCTGATTTGTCCAAGATGAGCGATCTCTCTGTTCCTTCCTATTCTAATGGTAACGATTTAGCTGTCTTACAGTTTCGCAGTCCCAAGATTAACTATCAAGTTGCATCTCTCGGTCATGCATCAACTTTGAGTGTCGGCAATGAAGTTTTTGCTGCTGGGTTTCCCTTTGATAGCCAAGGTATTCAAGATACCGGGTTTGTTTTCCGCAAAGGTAAAGTTTCTTTAGTACTAGACAAAGCCTTGGAAGGCGGCTATCGGATTGGATATACCAATGATATTGTCAAAGGTATGAGTGGAGGTCCACTGCTGAATCGTGTCGGTCAGGTCGTGGCTATCAATGGGAGACACGCTGAACCTCTTTGGGGTGAGCCATATTTATATCAAGATGGAACACAGCCGGAACCACCCCTGCTCAAACAGATGAGTAAGTATAGCTGGGGTATTCCGATTGAAGAGTTTATGCAGATGGGATCACCATCATTTACAAACAATTATTCTGATAAAAATATTCAGGTAGAGGTGAGGCGATGAATTTTGCTCGTAGTCTTCCAGCAATACTTGTTGGTGCAGCTGTAGTGTTGATGAAACCTCAAGTTGCCTTATCTTTAACTCCGGTAGAGGTCAACAACATTGCTCAAACAGTTACCGTTCGCATTGATGGAGACGGTATTGGTTCTGGAGTAATTTTTGAACGTAAAGGTGAAACTTACTTTGTCCTCACCAATCGACATGTAGTGTCTAGAGATGGAAGATATGAGATTCATACCCAAGATGGCGGTAAGTATCCGGTTTACTACAGCAAAGAATTACCGGGATTAGATTTGGCGGTGTTGCAATTCAATAGTAATAAAAGTTACCCCATCGCTAGTTTAGGCAACTCTGACCAAATTAGAGAAGGCATGACCATTTATGTGGTAGGTTGGGCTGACCGATTACCAGGCATTGATGAACGCAGTTATCAATTTACTAATGGCAGCATTCGCAGTCGCCTGAAAAATCCAGATGAAGGCTACGCCTTGGTCTACAATAACGAGGCGATTCCGGGGATGAGTGGCGGCCCGGTATTAGACGAAAATGGACATTTAGTAGGGATTAATGGGCGAGCTACAGAACCAGAAGAGAAGACAGGTACTGTTTTAAGGTTGGGAATTCCGATTAATACCTTTTTGGCAGCCAGAAATAATGTCCAACCAGTAACCGCGAGTTCGCCAACTCCCGCACCCAAACCAGGTGTTAAACCCAATATAGCTACATCTGGACAATCAAATACAACAGAAAAACCAACGCCTAAACGACAACAAAGTGCTGAAGACTTCATCAGCTTGGGGGGGGCTAAAGCGGATAAAAAAGATTATAAAGGAGCGATCGCTAATTACAACCAAGCCCTACAAATTAATCCCAACCATCCTGATGCTTACTATCGACGGGGTGCAGCCTACAATGAACTCAAAGATTACCCAGCAGCTTTTAAAGACTTTGAGCAGGTAATTCGCCTTACTCCCAAAAATGCAATTGCTTATGCCTACCGAGGTTATGTCCGCGCTCAACTAAAAGACTATCAGGGTGCACTTGCCGATGGTAACAAAGCCATTAGCCTTAACGACGATCCCAAATCTCGTACTTCTGCTCTTGCCTACGCTGTCCTCGGTGTTGCTCATTTAGGTTTAAATGACTATCAAAAAGCGATCGCCGATTTAGACCAAGTAATACAGCGATTTCCCGACAATCCTGATGCTTACAATGTCCGGGGTCTGTTACGTGTGGTGCTGAAAAACTATAAACTAGCGATCGCCGATTATAATAAGGCACTGAGTTTTTTTGAGTTCTCCGGCATTGGGATTCAGTTCAACAACGACCAAAATCAGGGGCTATTAATTCAACAGGTTAACGATAACTCTCCAGCCTCGAAAGGTGGGGTGCAAGTTGGCGATCGAATTGTGGCAATTGACGGCAAACCTAGTCTCAAGATCAAACTGGAAGATGCCTCTAACTTGCTGCGCGGTCAAGAGGGTAGTCAAGTGACGTTGCGAATTAAACGCCAAGCTAGAAGTGACTTTGACCTCAAGATCAACCGGATATTAATTAGCGATCCCAAAGCTGCGGAAATCTATCAAAACCGCGCAGATGCTCGTACCCAATTGCAAGACAAACAAGGAGCAATCGCGGATTTGCAAAAAGCCGCAGATTTGTACGAAAGGCAAGGAAAAAAAGCAGAGTCCGAAACTGCACTAAACTCTCTCAGAAAACTACAAAATATTGCATCAACTTCACAATCAACTACCCCATCAAACCAAGCAGATCCTCAGACAATTATCGCCACTGCCAACGAAGCAATTGTTCGAAATCCTAAAGATGCTAATGCCTACACTAGGAGGGCAGCTGGGCGCTATCAGCAAGGGGACAAACAAAAAGCATTGGAGGATTTAAACCAAGCCACTCGCTTCAATCCTAAACATTCCCTAGCTTGGTTTTTGCGCGGTGGCATATTACAGGAATTGGGACGAAACGAAGAAGCGATTACTGCATACAGCAGCGCACTTGAAGCTAACAGTGAATGGGGTAGCGCCAAAATTGCTGATTTGTATTTCAGCCGAGCAAACCTTTACTCTGATCGCGGAGACTATCGACGAGCGATCACAGATTATAACGAAGTACTTCGCCTGAATCCCAAAAGTGCTGTAGCTTATGCTTTGCGAGGTCTAGCCTACCAGCGTCAGGGAAAAACTAAGGTAGCGATCTCGGACTTCAACCAAGCAGCACGGGTAGATCCGAATAATGCCATTGCTTATTTTGCGCGGGGTTTGAGCTACCATATCCAGGAAGACTATCAAGGGGCACTTGCTGCTTATGAAAAAGCAACTGTCCAGGATGCTAAATTATTAGCAGCTGTTAACAACCTGGGGTTAATCAAATATGAACTCCAAGATATTGAAGGAGCCATCCGTCAGTTTCGGGCTTCTATTGACATTGACAGTAAATCTGCCGAACCTCAACTAGCCTTAGCAACAGCATTATATGTTAAAGGCGATCGCGAACAAGCTCTAGAATTGGCACAAGCCGCTCTAAGCTTAGACAAAAGGTTTGCTGATTTAGAGTTTCTTAAGAAAAATATTTGGGGCGATCGTATCTTGGCAGACGTACAAAAGCTGCTACAGAATCCAAAAATTCGAGCCTTATAATATCGTCGGTAAAGAGTGCGTTCACAGTGCTGAGTTAGGACAGACGCGATTAATCGCGTCTGTACAGGAGTTAGGAATAGGAGTTAGGAGTTAAAAATTTTCTACCCTTGTTCCCCTGCTTACACTCTGTGCCCTTTCAGCAAATTAGTTAATTTCTAATGAATCAATCATTTGTTCAGCAATTTTTAATAAATCATCATATTGACTTTCTTCTGCTGCATAAGTAATTATGTAGGCTTTATTGTTGCTTAAAGTCCAAACTGCTTTTCGTTTTACAGTATATTTATCTTCTTTACCTGAATAAACTACTTCATGCGCTGGGCGATTTGCTAGTTGAGTTAAACGTGATTTATCAATTTTTGCATCTGCAAGAAATTGCGTTATTTCATTAACTCTTGAGCTAGTATATTCATCCAATAAAATAGGTTCTTTTAAATCTTCAATTTCTACAGTCAAGTTGCTTTGATAAGGTTTTTCTACATTTTTTTGAGGTGACAAAAATCTAGCTACATCTGTTGTGGTTGTATTATATTGTTCTATTTCTTTGATTGACCAAGTTTTAGGATATTTTATTTTAATTCCATAAGTAAGATTTTCGTAAATCAAGGAGTTTGTTACAAGTGATGGCTCTTGTGAGGTTGAGCTAAATATTTGTTGTAATTTTGGAATCACCAGCACTGTCATAGAAAATATGATAGTTAACACCGTCAAAGTTAGGGCGGTTTTTTTAGTTTTTGACCACTGTTTATTATTTATCGTTAAGTTTGTCAGTGCTTGTAAAGCTGTAGGTGCTGACTGGTAGCGTTGACCAAAATGGTATCTCACCATTCGATCTAAAATGTCTGCTAGTTGAGGATTGACTTGGACTTGGTTACGCCAAATAAATTCTAATGTTTTCGGGTCAATTGGTAGTTTGAGAGGTAAAATACCAGTCAGTGCTTGAATTCCAATCATTCCCACAGCGTAAATATCGCTGCAAAGTTGTGGCTGTCCGTTATATTGTTCGCTAGGCATATAACCAGGAGTGCCAACAGCCACTGTTCTTCCCTGATTATTAGCCATCAAGGTGCTGATTTCTTTTACTGCCCCAAAGTCAATCAAAAAAAGCTTGCCATCAGCAGCACGTCTGATTAAATTGGCAGGTTTGATATCGCGGTGAATAACATTCTGCTGATGGACAAACTCTAATATTTTCAATATGTCCCGTAAAAAAGCAATTACTTTCTCTTGATTCCATTGTTGACCAGGTTTTAATTCTGTGCTTAGATCATCACCCTGTACATATTCTTGAACTAAATAAAATTCTTGATTTTCTTCAAAGTGAGCCAAAAGTCGGGGTATTTGCTCGTGGTTGCCTAACCTATAAAGAACATCCGCTTCCGTATCGAATAACCGCATTGCTTGTTGCAAAGCTTGCGGGTTAGTCAATTGAGGCTTAAACTGCTTAACAACGCAATAAGGATTGCGAGGTAAATCCATATCTTCAGCCAGATAAGTTTCCCCAAAGCCTCCTTGTCCCAATTTTCTGACGATTTTGTAGCGCCCTCGGAGCATTGTTCCTAGCATTAAATTCACCTAGGCTCTTGTTATGTATCACTCATCGAATAATTGATACTGATTTTCTCACAGAATTTAACATAGAGTCCAAAATTACAAGCTTTAGTCAGTTAAAGGGTGTATGATCAGGAACAAAAATAGGTTCTGGGTTAGAGTTGTGAGAGGTTATTTTCTAAAAATATTGTGTGCTTTTGATTACATTTAATAAATTGTTACTCGTTATATATGTGTACAATATTCATTTTAGATTTCCAGCAGATTTTTACTAAGCAATTCAATATAAAATCTAAAACTTAAAATCCAAAATCAACATGGCAGACCTAACTCCTAATTCTAGTTTTAGTTTGACACTGCGCTTGCAGATTCCCAATCGTGTAGGGATGTTGGCCTCGGTAACACATGCGATCGCAACTTGTGGCGGTAATCTCGGTCAAATCGATTTAATCGAGCAAACCCGCAAAGAGTCCACCCGCGATATTACTGTGGATGCTGCTAGTACTGAACACGCTGAAACCATTGTGCAAGCAATCAAGGTGTTACCAGATATCAAGTTACTCAGTGTTTACGATCGCACCTTTAATTTGCATCGCGGTGGCAAAATCAGCATTAGCAGTAGAATTCCCCTGAAGAGTGTTTCCGATTTGGCAATGGCTTACACGCCCGGAGTCGGTCGAATTTGTACAGCGATCGCTCAAGATCCAGAGGAAGTTTATAAGTTAACCATCAAACAGAACACCGTTGCTATTGTTACCGATGGTAGTGCCGTTTTGGGTTTGGGAAATCTCGGCCCAGCTGCCGCCTTACCAGTTATGGAAGGCAAAGCAATGCTATTCAAGGAATTTGCGGGGCTGGATGCTTTTCCTATTTGTCTCGCCACCCAAGATACAGAAGAAATTATCCAGGCAGTTAAGAATATTGCGCCAGTGTTTGGGGGCATGAATTTAGAGGATATCGCTGCACCTCGCTGCTTTGAAATTGAAAAGAGATTACGCCAAGAATTAGATATTCCCGTTTTTCACGACGATCAGCACGGTACAGCAATTGTCACCTTGGCTGCGTTATTTAATTCTTTGAAACTCGTACATAAATCCTTAGCAGAAATCAAGATTGTGATTAACGGTGCTGGGGCGGCGGGAGTGGCGATCGCTCGGTTGCTGCGTAAAGCTGGGGCAGAAAAAATCTGGATGTGCGACTCTAAAGGGATTCTCTCTACCAGTCGCAGCGATTTGACAGAAGAAAAACTCGAATTTGCTGTGAAAGGTCAGGGTACATTAGCGGGTGCAATGCAAGGAGCAGATGTGTTTATTGGTGTCAGCGCACCAGGAGTTTTGACACCAGAAATGGTGCAATCGATGGCCAAAGATCCAATTATCTTTGCAATGGCAAATCCGATTCCAGAGATTCAGCCAGAATTAATCAGTAAAGATGTGGCTGTCATTGCGACCGGTCGTAGCGACTACCCAAATCAAATCAATAACGTCCTTGCTTTTCCTGGGGTATTCCGTGGTGCTTTAGATTGTCGGGCACAGACAATTACCATCAAAATGTACCTAGAAGCCGCAAGTGCGATCGCCTCTTTAGTTAAGCCTTCAGACTTGAATCGGGAACACATTATTCCTTCAGTCTTTGATGAGCGTGTTGTCACTGCTGTTGCTGCTGCTGTGCAACGTGCCGCGCGGGAAGAAGGCATCGCGCGAAATTAATTAACTAAGGGACTTCCAAATAAAAAAATATTCAATTATTGATTGTAGGGTGGGCATCTTGCCCGCCATATAAACTGGGCGCTCATGTTGCCTACCCCACAAGATTGGATAGTTTATTTTTTGGAGTTTCCTAAAATAATCACTTTTTTGGGATGGGCGTATCGCCTGTCCCTGAACTTTTAGGCTGCAATCTATTTGCGCTATCAACTGATGTTAAACAGATAAGAATTGATGCATGATTGGTGATTAGATGAGTTGGGCTACCAATTTAGGAGCAAAGTAACACATCTAAAACACCATCATGTCAACTGTTTGCAATGAAGTACCAAGTTGGGGACGAGTTTTTACAAGAACTACCACTGATTTTAGCGGGGCCAATCCTCAAATATACTGAGCCAGAGTCTGTGACAGTATGGGTCGCACTAAAACAGTCTTGTCAGGTAAAACTTAAGGTTTATGACACAACAAATGATGGTGAAGTAATCGGAAATTGCTTATTGGAGGGAAAACGCTCTACCTTTGCTTTGGGTAAGTATCTTCATGTAGTTGCCATCACCGCTCGGTCTAAAATTGGACATCGCCTCACTGGAGGTCACATCTATGCATACGACCTCCAGTTTACTGTTGCTGACCAAACCCTGCAAATGCAACAAGCATTATGTTCAAACTCCTCTCCTCCAGTCAGCATCAGCTACTTCGATCATCAAAAACCAACCTTTGCTTTACCGCCAAACCGTTTTCAAGATTTGCAAATTGTCCATGCTTCCTGCCGTAAACCTCATGGGCATGGGTTTGATGCACTGCCAATTCTCGACAGTATGATTCAGGCATCAGCAAATCAACCCCAGCACCGACCTCACCAGCTGTTTCTCACGGGAGATCAAATTTATGGAGATGATGTAGCAGAACCATCTCTGTGGGTTGCAACTACTCTTGGTGATGCCCTCTTGGGTTGGGAAGAAAAACTTCCGGTGAATGGAGTGTACTGCACTCCCCAGCAGCTACCACCTGGAGAACGGGCTGATGCTGCGACAAATCAAGCTGGTTTGACGGCAGGACTACATAATAAAGCAGAGAAAGTCAACAGTCATCTTTTCAGTCTGGGTGAATATTACGCTACTTATTTACTCGCTTGGTCGCCAGTGTGCTGGCCGACAACATTTCCCAAAGGACAACAAGTAATGCGCGATCGCCATGCTATCAAAGACTGGAATCGCGCAGTCAAGCATTTGCGACAATTCATCTATACCCTTTGGAAAGTGCGCCGCGCCCTTGCCAATATCCCCATGTACACCATCTTTGATGACCATGATGTTACTGATGATTGGAATTTAAACCAAGCTTGGTGTTTGCGCGTGCTGGGGCAACCATTAGGGCGAAGAATAGTCCAAAATGCATTGTTAGCTTATACAGTATTTCAAGGTTGGGGCAATACAACAGAGCAATTTGCAGAAGGAAAATCAGGTGAAAAGCTGTTGGCGGCTGCACAAGCTTGGTCAGCTTCTCAAGGAAGAGATGCAAAGGCTAATCAGGCGATCGCTCGTTATCTAGGTATGCCAGCCATCGACCCCCACACAGACTTACCTGTTTTAGTCCGAGACGGTGCAGTATTTATTCTGGATCGAGATCCGGAAGCGCTGACTTGGCATTATATAGTCCGCAGCGATTGCCATGAAGTAATTGTGCTGGATACACGTACATGGCGGGGTTATCCAGCCGATCAAAAACCAATTGCGCCGCCGATGCTGTTGTGTCCAAAGGCTTTTGAGCAACAACTACTTTTGCCTTTACAACAAGTAACTGAACAAACTCAAATTAAAACTACATTTGTGATTGCGCCCACAAATGTTTTTGGATTACAAGTGATTGATTGGATTCATCATTGGCACTTAAACCAGGAGAAAGTTTTTTCAACCGATGTTGGAGATGCCTGGAATATCAATGTTGAAGCACTGGCCAAATTCCTAACTACTTTGTTTGAGGAACGTCAACAAGTCGTGATTTTATCTGGGGATATTCACTACAGTTCTGTTGCTCACTTATCTTATGCACGCACCCATTCCAAATTACAATCTGTCTTGATACAGCTAACCGCTAGTGCATTGAAGAATGAAGAGATGTTGACGCGGCTGATTCATACACGATTGAAAGATTGGCTCCTACCAGAACACGTACGACATTGGATCGGCTGGATAAAGCCACCCAATATGGTAGAAATTTCCGAGAAACAATTACACCATAATCCTCAGCTGCTAAATGACCCTGACTGGCATTGTGTACTGGAGTGGATACCTAGAAACAGCGTTCAGACTTCTACCTACACAGCAGATATATTATCATTGATAGATCCTTGGAAACGAGCCGAAAATGCCAAATGGAAATGGTTACAACCTCTGATTTTTTGGAAATCTCGTTGGTTTCAGGAGGGACGAGAAGTAGTTGGATTGAATAATTTAGCTTTGGTTCACTTTGAGTTAGCAGATGAGAGTAATTATTGCAAAGTTATGCAAGATTTATACTGGTTTTCTTGTTGGTATCCCACCCAAATTGTTTACAGCCGTTTTGAGAGCCAGTTAACGCCCAATCAGTCATTGTTACGATGATCGGTATTGCTATGTGAATGGAAAGTTTAGTTGTATATGTGGGCACTCTAGACTGAAGAAACATACTGGAGAGTGATTTCTATGTCTACAACCCCAATTAGTGCAACATTGGCACAAACAGATAGAGACGCTGTGTTGCAAGCGATTGCCACCATTAAAGAAAAGTTACCATTTTTGGTTGATTTGAGTGCCGACGATCGCAAGACTTTACCCAAGATGGGAGATAAAAGTCGGGCGTTTGTAAGCATTGCATTAGAAGTGGCGGCACAGAATCCAGAGTTTTTACCGCGATCGTTTGACTTGGATGAAATGCGAAAGGATGTGCAATTATTTGAAGCGTTATTTCGAGTTCTGAGCTTCTTTTTTTGAGTTCAAAGGTGCAACGTTCGAGCAAAAAGGTGCAACGTTCCACCAAAAAGGTGTAACTTCCGAGTTCAAAGGTGCAACGTTCAAGCAAAAAGGTCGAACTTCCGAGTTCAAAGGTGCAACGTTCAAGCAAAAAGGTGCAACGTTCAAGCAAAAAGGTGCAACTTCCGAGTTCAGAGGCTCAACGTTCGAGTAAAAAGGTGCATATAACCTATATATTACCCCCCTTAAAAAGGGGGGCAGGGGGGATCAAAACTATAAACTATGATCAAAAACCTCAACAATAACGATTTTCATCTACCCTACAATCCAAAGCTTGTGGAAAGAGCAAAAGAACTTCGCAAAAATATGACTCCAGCAGAAAAGAAGCTTTGGTATGGATATCTAAGAACCTTTCAATTTCGCGTTTTCAAACAACGGACGATTAATCATTTCATCGTTGATTTCTACTGTCCCATTTTAAAAGTAGTGATAGAAATTGATGGGGATAGTCATTTTACAGATCGAGGTCAAGATTATGACATGGAGAGAACTCATATTCTGGAAGGCTATGGTTTAAAGGTTCTTAGGTTTACAAATAGCCAAGTTTTAAATCAGTTTGATAGTGTGTGTGAGCAGATACAGGGTTTGATCCCCCCTTAAAAAGAGGGGAAATCGTAGTTTAGTTTTTTTACAGCAGCGATCGCCTTTCAACCCTCATCATCTAACCTCAGAACTCGAAAGTTGCACTTCAGAGGTTAAAGAGTCGAGCTAGGAGTTTAGAATTTAAGTTACAAGAGATATAGATTACTGGCACAAGGGTTAGGCAATGAGTGAAACTCAGACCCAGTTACCGACAGATACATGGATTTGTGCTTCTTGGCAAGAGTATGAGCAAGCGATCGCTAACTTGCTCAAGGAGAAGGCAAAGAGTTACTACTATAAGGAACACATGAGGCTGGAAATGCCACCAGTTAGTTTTGCTCATGGTAAAGACCATGTAATAATTATTTTTGCTGTAACTCTATTTGCGACCATTAAGGGGATTCTAGCGACAGGTTTAGACACAACCACCTTTCGTAAAACTGGTGTTCAGGATTGTCAGCCCGATGTAGCGTATTACCTTAAAGAACGTGCCCAAACTATCCCAGCAGGTACAGGAATTGTCAACCTTGATCGCTATCCTGCACCGGATTTAGTGATTGAGATTGCGAAAACATCTCTGCTGGATGACTTGGGTACAAAGCGATCGCTCTACGAAGAGTTGGGTATTGCTGAATACTGGGTAGTGGATGTTCAAAATGCCGAAATCATCGCTTATGCGATCGCAGATCGAGGCAGTAAACGTATTCAAGAATCACAGGTATTGCCTGGATTGATAATTGCAATTTTAGAAGAAGCCTTACGCCGAAGTCGTGAAATGAGTCAATCTGAAGTTGGAACTTGGTTATTGAGCCAGTTTCAGCAAAAGGAGGGTTGAACTTTGGCAGTTTGGAGCATTGTTAATTACTAACAACTTCCATCAGATTTACGATTGGATTCCGAGTATTATCAGCCTAATACCAATTTTTTATAAAGCTGCATAGAATTCGATCCCCCCTAACCCCCCTTAAAAAGGGGGGAACCGGAAAAACATCTATCAAAGTCCCCCTTTTCAAGGGGGATTTAGGGGGATCAAGATATGTGCAACTTCACA
>NZ_JAVRBQ020000088.1:0-28586 GCF_034531215.2 Nostoc sp. ChiSLP03a | reverse complement strand
ATAGGTCATCAGTGATAGCATAAATTGTAATTATTTCGTTTAACATTACCCCTCCTAATTTTTCCTCTGGAGGGGATTTTATTGCTTATGCAATGCCACCTGAACACCTGCAAGCATAACTAGCAACTTGGGTTAATATTGCCCCAAGTCTTGGGTCTATCTTTGTAGTATGTAAAGAAGTACTTTGACCTAAGACTATGCCTTCTTCTGAAAATCTCACTTACCCAACCAGCCATAAGAGCAATCAAGCTGATAATTACCACGGTACTTCAGTTGCAGATCCTTACCGTTGGTTAGAAGATCCTGACTCTGAAGAAACAAGAACTTGGATTGAGGCACAAAATCAAGTTACGTTTGGCTACTTGAGTGAAATTCCTGCTAGGGAAAAAATTAAACAGCGCCTCACCAAACTTTGGGATTATGAAAAATACGGTATTCCTTTTAAAGAAGGCGAATCTCTGCGAGACGGTTCCACCGAACGCTACTTTTATTTTAAAAATGATGGACTGCAAAATCAAAGTGTCCTTTACACCTTGAAAACCCTCGATGACCAACCCCAAGTTTTACTCGATCCCAATAAACTCTCAGAAGATGGCACTGTTGCTCTTTCAGGATTGTCAATTAGCGAGGATGGTAAACTTTTAGCTTATGGTTTATCCTCCTCTGGTTCTGATTGGCAAGAGTGGAAAGTACGCGATGTTGAAACTGGTGAAGACCTCCAAGACCACCTGAAGTGGATTAAATTTTCTGGCGCATCTTGGACACACGATAATCAAGGTTTTTTCTACAGTCGCTACGATGAACCAAATGAAAAAACTCAATTAGAAGATGTCAACTATTATCAAAAGCTCTGCTATCATCAACTAGGTAAACCTCAATCAGAAGACGTACTAATCTACCATCGTCCTGACCAAAAGGAATGGGGTTTTAGTGGTGGCGTTACTGAAGATGGACGCTATCTAATAATTTCAATTTGGCTAGGTACTGACTCTAAAAATTTAGTTTTCTTCAAAGATTTAACTAACCCTAATGCGGAAGTTGTAGAACTAATTAACCAATTTGAGGCAGATTATAGCTTTATCGACAATGATGATAACGTCTTTTATTTTCGCACAGATTTAAACGCACCACGGGGAAGAGTGATTGCGATTGACACGAAAAACCCCGCACCAGAAAATTGGCAAGAAATTATTCCTCAATCAGCAGAAACTTTGGAAAGTGTCGGTATACTTAATAATCAGTTCGTTGCAGATTACCTCAAAGATGCTCACAGTCAAATCAAAATTTTTGACCTCAACGGTACGTTTATTCGAGAGGTAGAACTACCAGGACTCGGTTCAGCCGGAGGCTTTAATGGTAAGCGTTATGATACTGAAACTTTTTATAGTTTTACCAGTTTTACCATACCAGGCACTATTTATCGCTACGATATGGTGACAGGAAAAAGTCAGGTTTTCCGTCAGCCGCAGGTAGATTTTAATCCTGATGATTACGAGACAAAACAAGTCTTTTATCACAGTAAAGATGATACTAAAATACCAATGTTTATTACGCACAAAAAGGGTATTAAATTAGATGGAAATAACCCTACTTATCTCTATGCTTATGGTGGTTTTAATGCTTCAATGACACCTGGCTTTTCTGTGAGTCTTTTGGTGTGGATGGAGATGGGTGGTGTCTATGCTATGCCTAATATCCGTGGCGGTGGAGAATACGGTGAAGAATGGCATCAAGCAGGAATGAAAGATAAAAAGCAGAATGTCTTTGATGACTTTATTGGTGCTGCTGAATGGCTGATTGCTAACAAGTATACTAAGACTGAGAAGCTGGCGATCGCAGGTGGTAGTAACGGCGGTTTATTAGTGGGTGCTTGTATAACGCAGCGTCCCGATTTGTTTGGTGCAGCGTTACCAGCAGTCGGCGTCATGGATATGTTGCGGTTCCACAAATTTACCATCGGTTGGGCTTGGACTTCCGAATATGGTTCTGCGGATAATCCAGAAGAGTTTCCGGCGCTGTATGCTTATTCGCCATTACATAACATCAAACCAAATACAGCTTACCCAGCAACCTTAATTACCACAGCCGATCATGACGATCGCGTTGTCCCTGCTCATAGTTTCAAATTTGCCGCCGCTTTGCAAGAGGCTCACACAGGTGATGCGCCAACGCTAATTAGAATTGAGACGAAAGCCGGACATGGTGCGGGTAAACCCACTGCTAAAATTATCGAGGAAGCCGCAGATAAATGGGCTTTTTTGGTACGTGTTTTGAATGTTGAAGTTTAGAATAATGTAATTGATTATCTCACGCAAGTGTCCTCGCCTTTGCGTGAGATTTTGTCAGATTAATAGATGAGTTAAAATTAAATCATCACTCTAGGCAAATATTAATGATGAGATGGGAAGAAGTTTGCGAACACAAACAATTACAAGATTTACCCTTCAAAATTGAATTAAATAAATGGGGACAAATTGTAATGAGTCCAGTCAAAATTAAACATTCTTTTTATCAAGGAAGAATCCAACGTTTATTGGAATCTTTATTGAATACAGGAGAAGTAATGCCAGAATGTGCCATCAACACATCAGACGGGGTGAAAGTTGCTGATGTTGTTTGGTGTTCAGAAGAAAGATTTTCTCAAATTGAAGATGAAGTATCAGCTTCTATTGCACCAGAAATTTGTGTAGAAGTCAAATCAAGTGGTAACAGTTTGGAAGAAATGGAATTTAAAAGAAATTTATATTTAGAAGCTCAAGCTTTTGAGGTGTGGTTATGTAATGAACAAGGTCAAATTAAATTTTATAATGAGCAAGGGGAATTAGAGCAATCTTTGTTAGTTCCTAACTTTCCTAAGCAAATTAAGCGGTAATTGTAGAGAATAGGGGAGAAAGCGTAGTTTACCGCTGTAGGCATCGCCTAAATTATTTATTTTTAAAATGCATCTTAAAAATACTAATAATCTTTCATTAAAAAATTGCAGAAAACTCAACTTTGCTTAATTTAAAGTATTATCTATTTCATAAATAATACGATACCAACCTTCACAAAAAGTTAAGTGATAATGGTGAAGGCAAACAATTATTTACCTTCACCCTCAATACAGTTTGGTTAAGGATTTTTGATGAAAATTCTAGATCGTTAAAGATGCGATAAATCACCCTCTTTACGAAGGAATGATTATTGTAAAAACGGCGATTTATCGCGTCTTGCCTTAACCGAACAGTATTACCGCTTTTCTTGATGCGAGCAAGAAGTTTAATATTTTTATCCTTCTTGTATAGTTAAAACGCGACAGCTTGGGCTGTACCAGTCAAATGGATTGTCGTATAAGTTTGTCTTTGCCCCTGGTTGAATTTAGGAATCACAGAAAAGAGGTTTGTTGTTGTGATTCCCTTAGTTTCTACTGCGGCTGAGTTGCTTTTTCCAAGGTTTACACGGGGTAAGATCAAAGTAAACACGGTATTGCCAGTATCTACTGTCCTACGGATAGTTACAGTTACGAGTGTACCAATCTCTGTTTCTACAGTACGGATCTGATCGGTACCTTGAAAGTTTAATGTCTGTTGCTTATCTTTATAGGTAAAAAGGGGCTTGCCAGTAAAGCTTGTCGTTGAGTAACTAATGCTGATATTCTTACCTTGAAACTGGTATAAGTTTGGTACTACTTCTGAGGCATTAGCTGATAATACAGGTATTGCTGTTAACAGCATACCTAATGTGAACGATCCAATCAAGTTTCTTGTTTGCATATCTAAAAAAGTTTTTGCTAGTTTGACCGAGATACTTACCCGAATGTGATGACAACAGGTATCAAACCAATTTTAAAAGTAGATATTACTACAATCGTGTAAAAAGAAACACATTGCAATGCTTGTTAATCTATTTGCAATAATTTCTAATATTCTGTAAAAGTTTTATCGCCGCACCTAATAACCCTTGGGTAGTTTTAAAAAATACACCCAGATATGCTATCGGCAAAAAAGTAGTACAGTAATAAGTCTATATAGCGATTACCAGTTACGTGAGGTACAGATAATATTTTGAAACGCAAAGGAACGCAAAGTAAAGCGCAGAGGTACGCAGAGATTTGTACCTCAGCAGACTAGGAAACGCTATATATCATCTTCCTCTATCACATTTGTTTTAAGCGAATTTTGTTTTCATTTTTGTCTTATTCCCTCAATAACTAGCAACTTGAGTTAGATTTAAATTTTGAAATACCCTTTGGGGTTTTATTTTAAAATTGGAAGTTTTGTATTGCTTATGAAACGGCGATCGTACACGATGCTTTTAGGATTTTTCCTCAGCCTTATTTTAACTATCGTGCCAATGGCTGGCAATTTCACTAATGCTGCAACGCCAACAGCAGTCACACCTGTCTCTGCTCTCTCATTCACCCAAGGAGTGCAAAAAACAGTATTAGACAACGGTTTAACGGTATTAACCAAAGAAGTTCATACTGCTCCTGTGGTGAGTGTGCAAGTTTGGTATAAAGTTGGCTCGCGCAACGAGGTTAAGGGAGAGAATGGTATTTCTCACCAGCTAGAACATTTGATGTTCAAAGGTACAAATGACCGTCCAGTACAGTTTGGACGGTTGTTTAGTGCTTTAGGTAGCCAGTTCAATGCTTTTACTAGTTATGACGAAACAGCTTACTTTGGCACAGTGCAGCGAGACAAATTAGAAGCACTGCTGACACTAGAAGCCGATCGCATGGAAAACTCCTTAATTGGGCCTGAACAACTCACCAGTGAAAAGCGGGTGGTGATCTCCGAGTTACAGGGATACGAAAATTCACCAGGCTATCGTCTGAGTCGGGCAGTGATGCGAGCTGCTTTCCCCAATCGAGCTTATGGTTTATCGGTGGGAGGCACAAAAGCCGATGTAGAGCAATTCACGGTGGAGCAGGTACGGAATTATTATCAAACCTACTACAGCCCAGAAAACGCCACGTTGGTGATTACCGGAGATTTTGCCACAAAACCTGCACTCAAAGTTGTCCAAGAAACTTTTGGTAAGTTATCGCAACGAGCAAAAAAGAATACGACACTCCCTAATGCCAGGAGAGCAATTGATAATTTCTCGGCATCTTCTTCTGTTGCTGACGCTTCCCCGTCTACCCCTGTTGCGAAAAAAGCACCGATTGTCCTCAAGCAACCTGGAAGTGCAGCACTATTGCAAGCGGTGTATCCTCTGCCAGATATCAAACATCCTGATGTCCCAGCAATTGATTTGATGGATGCCATTCTTACAGGTGGACGTAGTTCTCGACTTTATCAAGCTTTGGTGGAATCTGGACTTGCTAGTTCAGTGAGTGGTGGTGCTGCTGAACTTATCGAACCGGGTTGGTATGAAATTGATGCTACGGCGGCTCCCGGTCAAGAGTTGGGGAAAATTGCCCAGGTACTCCAGGAATCTTTAGTAAAATTGCAACAGCAGCCTGTCACTTCAGAAGAGTTGAACCGAGCGAAGACGCAACTGCAAGCCTCATATATTTTGGGTAATCAAGATATCACGAGTCAAGCTAATCAACTGGGATATAACCAAACGATCGCAGGGGATTATCATTTTATTGAAAGGTATCTGGCTGCGATCGCGAAAGTAACTCCTGCTCAAGTCCAGAAAGCAGCGAAAACTTACCTCAATCCGGCTCAACAAACCATCGGTTTCTTTGAGCCGACTCAACCAGATGGTAAGCCAGGAACTTCTAGCGCTGGTTCTAGCCGCACGGTGGAAAATTTCAGCCCTGGTAAGCCTGTAGATCCAGCAGAACTGGCAAAATATTTGCCACCTGCGACATCAGAAACAGATTCAGCTAAACAATCACTACCAGAGGAGTTTACCTTAAAAAATGGTTTGAAGGTTCTGCTGTTGAGCGATCGCAATCTTCCCACTATTAACCTGAGCGGACAAATTGACGCTGGTGCTGAATTTGATGGCAATCAAAAAGCTGGATTAGCGAATCTAACTGCAAGCAACTTAATGAATGGGACGCAGACTAAAAATGCTCTGACTCTAGCAAAAACCTTAGAAGACTTGGGATCTGGTTTGAGCTTCAGTGCTAGCCGCGAGGGAACTAGCGTTAGTGGTGAGGGACTTTCAGCAAATTTGCCAATATTGATTCAAACTCTGGCAGATGTGTTAGAAAACGCCACTTTCCCCGCCGATCAGTTGGAACTAAGTCGCCAAAGGGCATTGACAAGTCTGAAAGTCCAACTAGATGATCCTAGAGGTTTGGGAAGACAAGTATTTCAACAGGCAATTTACCCTGAAAATCATCCATTCCACAGCTTTCCCACAGCCGAGAGTTTAAAGACTATTACTCGTGATGATTTGCTTGGTTTCTACCAAACACACTACCGACCGGATACCACGACGATCGCAATAGTTGGAGACTTTGATTCAGTTAAGGTAAAAGCTTTGCTAAATGAAGTGTTTGGTAAATGGCAAGCCACAGGTAAGCCACCTGTTCTCAAAATACCAACCGTACCATTTCCGCAAACTTTGACACAACTAAATAAAGTAATTCCCGGTAAAGCTGAGGCTGTCACCTACATCGGCTACAACGGCATCTCTCGAAAAGATCCGCGTTATTATGCGGCACTAGTGCTAAATCAAATTTTGGGTGGTGATACCTTAGCCAGCCGCTTGGGTACGGAAGTGCGCGATCGCCAAGGTTTAACCTACGGTATATATAGTGGTTTTGCCGCCGGGATCAATCCGGGGCCCTTCTTGATTCAAATGCAAACTGCTCCTGTTGATGCCCAAAAAGCGATCGCCAGTACTCTCGCATTACTAAAACAGTTACGCGAGCAAGGAGTAACTGAAGCTGAATTCAACACAGCAAAACGCTCAATTACCAATAGCTATCCTGTGGATTTAGCTAATCCCAGTGATGTAGCAAGCATCATTTTGGATAATGCTGTTTTAGGGCTTTCACGGTCAGAAATCCGAGAGTTTCCCCAGCGGATTCAAGCAGTTACTATGGCTAATATGCAACAGGCAATTGAAGATTTAATTAAGCCAGAAAATCTGGTGATTGTCACTGCCGGGCCTGGAGATGCTGTAACCAAAGGCAGCTAATCACCTCAGATACATAGCAATGGGATTTGATTTGTAAAAATTGCAATAACTATATCCCCGACTTCTTTAAGAAATCGGGGATTTGATTGTTTACGAATGATTTAGAATGGCTAATATCACCAAAAACTTGGGTCTGAAGCCCCGTCCTTTGAGGACGGCTTTTTATCATTGGTGACAGGACTTTAAATGAGTAATGAATAATGAGTGGATGAGAAATGGGTATTTACTCATTACTTATTACTCCAGAATCACCGACCCTTCTTTCTCGGTGAGTATGTCAACTCGTACCTTCTGCCTGGTTGTTGAGCGTAGTCGAAACACTGCCTCCTTCAAATTGAATAAGACACTGGAAAGGACTTTGCATCCTTTGGCTTCACATACACTCGCTGTAGAGGTTCTAACATTAAGTCATTAAAGCGATCGCGTGTTAAATGCGCCATCACTACTTGCCCGTCATCGAAAGTTAATTCCACCTGAATTTCCCAACCTAAATGTATTAATCGGCTTACTGTTGCAGGTGTAGTGGTACCGTTAGCAGCCTTTTCTAAAATCACATCTTGCGGACGCAAAAAGACTTGTGGGTGTGGCGCATCAAACCCGCTGCTTTGAAAAATCTTTGAAGAGCTGGGTAATACATTCACCGGGCCAATGAAGCTCATTACAAATGCGGTGGCGGGATTATCATAAATTTCTGCTGGTGTCCCTACCTGTTCCACACGTCCTTTATTCATCACCACAACCTCATCGGAGACTTCCATTGCTTCCTCTTGGTCATGGGTAACGAAAACTGTGGTAACATGAACCTCATCATGGAGGCGGCGTAACCATGCCCGTAAGTCTTTGCGAACTTTAGCATCAAGTGCGCCAAAAGGTTCATCTAGCAATAAAACTTCCGGTTCTACTGCCAAAGCCCTGGCTAAAGCTACCCGTTGTCTTTGACCGCCAGAAAGTTGTGATGGATAGCGATCGCCTAATCCAGTCAATTGCACCAATTCGAGTAACTGTTCTACCCGTCCTTTAATCTTCTTTGGCTGTGCCTTACGAATTTCTAAGCCAAAGGCAATATTTTGCTTAACTGTCAGATGCTTGAATAGGGCGTAGTGCTGAAATACAAACCCAATATTTCGCTGTTGCACACTTTGGTATGTAGCGTCCTTACCGGTAAGCAGGATTTTGCCGCTATCTGGCATTTCTAAACCTGAAATTAACCGTAGTAGCGTAGATTTACCCGATCCCGATGGCCCAAGTAATGCAACTAACGAACCACTCTTAATTTCTAGGCTAACCTCATCAACTGCCTTGAAACTCCCGAATTGTTTGGAGACGTTCTCAACTACTATACCCACTGCTACTATAACCTCTGCAACTAAATCTACAGATCCTTGGTAGGATTACTGTGTCCTACATATACCATATATTGTTATTTATGGATGAACAAGATTTAGCTACCGCAACTGCCGCAATCGAGGAAGCTACAGTCAGCACCACTGCAATCTAGGGAACTACAATCAGCAGCACCACAATCTAGGGAACCACAATCGGGAGTCATACTAACGATCTCGACACAATTACAGCCCAAATCAGCACAATCAAAACAGTTGGTATTGTCGCCACTAATAAATGAGGATTTTTGAGCAACTTTACCAGATGCTTGTCGTTGCTGCCTGTCTGCTTCCTCCTCTGTAGATTCTTCTGAGTTTTCGCTATGCATTCGCAAAATTTGATTGGCTTGCTTGCAAGCTTGAAATCGTTCGTGGGAATTAACAAAAGCTGCTTTTAACCCTTTCTTGGCAATTAACTGCTTAATGTATTGAGAGCAAGATTCGCCGCCATATAGTATTCTATGGGCACAAGCAAAACCTTTGTGCGGAGAAATATGTTTTTGATATCCATTAATTGCCGCAGTACTAAGTTGTCTAGTAAAAGAATCGAATAAGGAAATTTGCATATTTTATAACTGGGGCATTGAGCATTGGCACTAACCAATATTCTTTAGTACTTACGCAAAAGCTCTCTAAAACTCTTATTTTTGTGCGTTCTACCCTGCGGGAAGCCGCTCTGCATCTATGCAGTTTGTTTTTCATGATTTTACGTAAGTCCTGTTCTTCATTCTTCCCAATACTCAATACCAAATACTCAATACCCCATGCCCAATACCCAATGCCCAATGCCCAATGCCCCAGGTTCAATTCGTATCGAAACATTAAGGAATATTGCATTTGTGCAGAAACCTGGAGGTAAAGCGCCAAATCACCAGAAAGACCGTGGTAGTATGCTCTCGGTAAATGTGAAGATTGGGAGAAAGACCTTTGACACTACGGGTTGCTGTTATTGGGTCAGGCCCTGCTGGTTCATCTGCCGCAGAAACACTGGCAGCCTCTGGGATTGAAACCTACCTGTTTGAGCGGAAGCTAGATAATGCAAAGCCTTGCGGGGGTGCAATTCCCCTATGTATGGTGAGTGAATTTGACTTACCACCAGAGATTATTGATCGCCGGGTACGGAAGATGAAAATGATTTCGCCTTCCAATCGCGAGGTTGATATCAATCTGATAAATGAAGATGAATATATAGGAATGTGCCGCCGGGAAGTGCTGGATGGCTTTTTGCGCGATCGCGCGGCCAAACTAGGCGCAAATTTAATTAATGCCACTGTTCATAAACTCGATATACCAGGAAACAATACCGATCCCTATACCATTCATTACGTTGACCACACAGATGGTATATCACAGGGTATTGCCAAAACTCTGAAGGTGGATGTAATTATTGGGGCAGATGGGGCTAATTCCCGCGTTGCCAAAGAGATGGACGCTGGGGATTACAATTATGCGATCGCTTTCCAAGAGCGGATTCGCTTACCCGAAGACAAAATGGCCTACTATAACGACCTCGCCGAAATGTATGTCGGTGATGACGTTTCTACCGATTTCTACGCTTGGGTTTTCCCCAAATATGATCACGTAGCTGTCGGTACTGGCACAATGCAAATCAATAAAGCCAGCATCAAACAGTTACAAGCTGGTATCCGCGCCCGTGCATCCGAGAAGCTAGCAGGCGGTAAAATCATCAAAGTTGAAGCCCACCCAATTCCCGAACATCCCCGTCCCCGTCGTGTTGTTGGTCGCATCGCTTTGGTGGGAGATGCTGCTGGTTATGTTACCAAGTCTTCTGGTGAAGGTATTTATTTTGCGGCTAAATCTGGGCGGATGTGTGCCGAAACCATTGTCGAAGCATCTAACAGTGGTAGCCGTATTCCTACAGAAGGCGACCTGAAGGTTTACCTGAAGCGTTGGGATAAAAGATATGGACTCACTTACAAGGTGCTGGACATTCTGCAAACCGTATTCTATCGTTCTGACGCCACCCGCGAAGCCTTTGTGGAAATGTGCGATGACCTCGATGTACAACGGCTAACATTTGATAGCTATCTGTATAAAACGGTTGTCCCAGCTAATCCCATCACCCAATTGAAGATTACTGCCAAAACCATTGGTAGTCTAATTCGAGGTAATGCCCTTGCACCTTAATTGAGTGGCACTTCCAACAAAGAAATTACTAAATTTTGTGGGGTGGACATCCTGCACGCTCATGAATCAGGGCGGGCAAGATGCCCACCCCACAATATATGTTTCCGAAGGGTAGCAACTGGCGCAGCCCAGAGATAAAAAAGAGATTTTACTAGTCACCTTGAAAGGGTTAGTTTTTGAAGTTTTAGATAGCATAACTCTTAACTTAGTACAGTTTTGTGTAAAAGTGTAGCGTTTTTAATGCAAGCCGACGCATTAACAATGCAAGCCGACGTATTAACGAGGCGGCCGACGCATTAACAATGCAAGCCGATGTATTAACAAGGCGGCCGACGCATTGTCATTGGAGGGTATTGCCGAATTTAATTCGCTATGAATTAATGAAATGTTGTACTTAGTTAGTAAAGAAGGCAAATCATGCAACTACATCGATTCGATAACATTCAGGAATAGTGGATATCTCAGACTGGCAACTGAAGGCGATCGCTCCAATTACAATTAAATTACTTTGGTGAGAGTTTTGGCAAACCTCCTCTAACTTGTCATGCTTGGGGGGAGATTAAGTATGCTGTATTCTGAACTTCAGCGATAAATTGCTTTTTGAATAAATGCTTAATTTTATTTCCTATTTGTTTTTAGCTCAAGCATTGCCTTCTCCTGCACCACAAGAAATCTTCCTTCCCCAACAAACAAGACCTTTAACAGGATATCTTGACGAAGTACCAGTATTTAACAGTAATAATCCAGAAGTAGTTAAGAGTGAAGGAATTCTCCTATCTACATTTCCTCCTCAAGGCAAAAAAGTGCCCAGCGCCCACCTAAACTTTCCATTTCAGGGACGATTTGATTTATTTTCTCACCATATTGCTAGAGCGATTGAGACGCCAAATGATTTGCGGACTCTTTATTTGGGAGTGATTGTTTACAATCCTAGCGATCGCTCTGCAACTGTCAACATCTTGCAAGCAGCTAGTTATGTGAGTCAACCCGATGCACCTTTTGTCAAACTTCCTCCCATGCTGTCAAATAATTCGGGAAACATTTATGCAGGGCCTGGCGATCGCGTGATGAATGATGTGCTGCGAGTCAGACGACAAGGATGGCCTGCCCAGTTGGTAATTCCACCAAAACAAAGCCGGATGTTAATGAATCATCCAATTCCAGTGCGGACTTTAACGCCGCCATTGAATGGACGTTCTACTTTATTACGTTTGTATAGCGATCGTCCTGTTTATCTGGCGAACCTAGCCATGTTTGCCAAACCCAATCCCGATGGTAGCGAACGAGCGCCTACTTTAGAAGAATGGGAGAATTTATTAGAAAATGGTGATTTTGCAGGGCCCCGCGAATCCGCTCCCAGTCCTCCAGATAAGCTTGCAGGGGCAACAGAAATTTACGGACGGGTAGCAGGAGTAGCTGTTGGCTCTCGTTGGCAAGGACAAGTTACCGACTCTAATAGTTCATACCTGACAATTCCCGAATCAGGACAAGCTTTTTCTTACGGTTTAAGTACCCTTTTGGCTGGCAAAATGGGTACTGGACAAAACCAAACTGCTAAACTCGTAGCGCGTTATCCTGGTACTGCTTACGAAGCTCACGGCAACTACGGCATTGAATACAACATCTCTCTACCATTATTCAACAATACGGATAAGCTGCAAACTATAAATGTACTTTTTCAAACGCCGATTAAAGAAGATGAGTTAAGTAAACCAGGGCTGCGCTTTTTTTCACCACCTGCACCATCTGTCTTTTTCCGAGGCACTGTTCGTATTCGCTACAATGACGATAATGGCTTACCCAGAACTCAATATTGGCATTTAGTTCAACAACGGGGACAGATGGGAGAACCGCTGGCTCAATTAAAAATATCTCCTGGACAGCGCCGACTGGTAGAAGTGGATTTTCTTTACCCACCTGATGCTACGCCTCCTCAAATGTTGACAATTCAAACTGTAGATCGAAATTAACAATTTAAAATTCCAGAAGTATTGTATGGAATACAAGTCTTGAGTTGAGTGCAATTTCTGATAAAACAGATGTTGTTCTTAATCTACTGGGGCAAAATAGAAAACATGACGATTGAATCCAATTCCTCTAATCTACCGACCCCAGAACCAGGCCCCGAAAACGATTCGCAACCAGATGACTTTGACGGTGGTGCAAATGAGAAAAACCTAGCCTCAGAAGCACTAGCGACACAACAAGCACTAGCAGCAATTGGGTCTTTGCAATCTTCGCAACATACAACTGCTTTACAACAAGCCCGTTCTGACTTCAAACAACCCATTAGCAAGCAATTCACAGTTAAGCCAAGGGCATTGCTGATTATTTTAATCGCGATCGCCATTACCTTCACTGGGATTATCCTCAATAATTGGATCGTCGGCATTATAGGAACGCTGATAACTTTGCTACTATCCCTGGCGATATTATTGCCTTGGTTGCAAGAAGTTTTAGACGAATGGTTTTCACCCCAAGAACGTACCCTGTTTGTGGCCTTTTTGGGACTAATAGTAGCCATTATCGGCACGATCAGATTCACAGGTGTAGGCGATCGCTTACTTGTTTTAGGACGCCAGATTAACTGGGAAACTGCTGGTAGCCTTGCAGAATGGTTTGGCGCTTTGGGGCAAATTCTGATCGCCATCATTGCCGTTTACGTAGCATGGCGACAATATGTTATTTCCAAAGACTTGACAATTCAGCAAAATATGCTGACAGTTCAGCAAAATATCATCACCCAGCAACAGACAATTGATTCCTACTTCCAAGGCGTTTCCGACTTGGTATTAGATGAAGAAGGATTATTAGAAGATTGGCCCCAAGAAAGAGCGATCGCTGAAGGACGCACTGCGGCAATTTTAAGTAGTGTCGATGGTAGTGGGAAAGCGAAAATTCTCCGTTTTTTGTCACGTTCCAAGTTGCTGTCACCCCTAAAACGCGATCGCTTATTAGGTCGAGCCATTCTCGATGGAACTGGCGGATATGCAGAAGACCGCCTCGAAGGTGTGCGCGTCATCGATTTAGGCGTAATGCTAGCCGCAGCCGACCTTTCTGGGACTGATTTACGTTGGACTGATCTGAGCGAAGCTAATCTTGTCCGCGCCAATCTGAGCGGTTGCGATTTAGTAAAAGCCAACCTCTCCCGCACAATTTTATATGGTGCGAATCTCAATGATGCTGACATCAACGGGATTCGCCTATTTTATGGTGTAGTAGATAAAGCCTCACCCCGTAGTCGCACCCAAGCACCAGATTATGAAACCGGCGAACAAACCGGCGCTGTGGTAGAAAATGCCGATTTCAGTAACGTACAACGAATGTCTGAGTCTACACGTAACTACTGTTGCACTTGGGGTGGTGAGAAAACTAGAGGTACTATTCCTGGTGGTTGTGAAGGTATTCCTAATAAGTTGGGAAGATAATTATAAGACTAGATAAAAATTAGTTAGCCGCATTAAAAATCTGCTGTGCAGTTAAATTTAATTTGGGAAAGGTAGGTGATGAAATCCCGGTGTTACCTTGAAACGCGAGCTTAGGAGTAAATAGTTATCCTGGCACAAGAGTATCATATTGTACAAAACTTCTTGACATTGCCTACAAGTATTAATTTGCTTGAAAAAGTTTAGACAAAATGCCAGCATTCTATAAATTTGATTGCTATATTAGATTAAATAACTATTCTGGCAAGGGTTGAAAAGCTGTGCGAGATGATTTACAGGGATTGGAAATTAGTCAGAACGATCTGCAAAAGCTGACTAATTTACCTGTCAATGAGAAACTTTTAATCATTACAAATCCTCTTAAAAGATTAATAAATGTATATATACAAAAGCTTCAAAGTTCTGAAGGAGCAACTGTAGTTTTTATTGGATTTTCTACATTTATTTTTGTTTATATTTTATTCGATCTAATTATTAAAATGTTCGTGACGTGGATAACAATTCCATCATGGATATTATTATTTTTTTTAGGGCTTTGGATTGGTGGTCTGACGCAAAGCATTTTATATTTTATCTGGAAAACTAAAAGTAAGCTTGTTAAAGCTAACATGACAAAATCTCTGCAAATCCTGTTAAACGAGGTTAATAGATATAATACTGTTATTAGAGTTATAGATATTAATGACCAAATAGAAGAAGCTGGTAATCCAGAAGTGATGATCAAGGAAAGAGAAGATGTCATCGAAGCGCTTAAACTTACCAAAACTGATTTAGTTCGCGCTTTGAAGACAGAAAGGATTTTGAGAGAAAATAAGAATTTTATCCTCAGTAATACAGAACTATTTGTCAACAATTTAGCAACTTTAACAGCGATGCAAGTAACAGAGGAGGCTACTGAACATGGAAGATTACTCAATGAAGCATTACAAATTGCATTAGATGTGCAATACGAAATGAAAAGATTACAGACTCAACGTTAAGAGAATTTGTAATTAAGTTTTGTAATCGGAATTTAGAAAGCACTCGTAAATTGACTCGGTACTCAGAAATAGTTAGAGAAAGCGTAGATGCTACTGATAAATCCATAGAGGTTACTGGGTGAGTTGGCTTCCAGTCTGCTAGTAAAATATTCTCAATGGCTTTTTTCCATAATCTTTCCCACGGTTGCAATCCCCGGTCTACCATAAAGAATAATCGTAAAGCGATCGCTTATCCGTATGGACTGGAAAGAAATTAGAGGGAACTGGGTAATCATTCCCCAAAATCCCATAGGTATCGTTCATTTTTTAGGAGGTGCATTTGTCGCCACTGCACCGCACATCACTTATCGCTGGTTACTCGAACAACTGGCAAGTAAAGGCTACGTTGTAATTGCTACGCCTTTCGTCAATACATTGGATCATAGTGCGATCGCAAAATCCGTGCTGTTAAACTTTGACCGCACCCTCGAACGATTGCATGATTCTGGGGCATTACGCAAGCTTTACTTCCCTATCTACGGCGTTGGACACAGTATGGGCTGTAAACTCCACTTGCTGATTGGTAGCCTGTTTAAAGTAGAACGTGCAGGGAATATTTTAATATCCTTCAACAACTACGCCGCTAAAGAAGCTATCCCTCTAGTGGAGCAGTTCAATTCTACTTGGAAAATCGAATTTACCCCCTCGCCGTTGGAAACTGACAAACTTGTCCAAGAACATTACAATATCCGGCGCAATTTATTAATAAAATTTAGTAATGACACCATCGATCAATCGGCAGCTTTAACCAAAATCTTACAAGAACGTTTTGATGAGATGGTGACAGCGCAAACGTTACCAGGAAATCATACAACACCTTTAGGTCAAGATATTAAATGGCAAACGGGAACATCTTTTACCCCCTTTGATGCTTTAGGGCAATGGTTCAAACAAGAAGCATACCGTGACTTAAACCAGTTAAAAAGCAATATTCTTTTATGGCTAAATCCTTTGGGAACGCCATAATATTTTATGACTGTTAAATAGTCGTAAATTTGATGGGTAAATAGAAATGAGTTATAGTGCTTCTCATTTAAGTCTAATAAAGACCAAACCCTCAATTCCTTACGCCTGTTGCCCCAACGTAAGGTACTCTCTCTTAAAAAGAGAGAGTAGTCAAAGTCTATTGCATACATAGACACGCAGCGGCTACTCTACGAGTTATCTGTTCGCGCTAGCGTCTCCCCTTGGGAGAAGAAATACCCGCAGGGTACGATAAGTGCTATGGCATCTCTGTATTGATACTACTAGCTTATTAGCTCATATCATATTTTTATTTTCTAGTTTGACAAAAAATTATTAATGAGTGTTTTCAAAAAATTTATATGTTTCAAATACTAATAATTGATGACGATCATTCAATAAAAATACTCCTGAAAAGGATGTTGGAAAAACAGGGTTATGAGGTCGTTACTGCCAGTAGCGGCGAGGAAGGAATAGAAAAAGCACAGGTTTACCGTCCAGCATTAATTATTTGTGATTGGATCATGCCGGGGTTAAATGGTCTAGAAGTTTGCCACCACATTAAGACAGACCCCAAATTTTTCACCACATTTTTTATTTTATTAACATCCTTAGACTCCGTTGCCGATTGCGTCAAAGGCTTAGACGCTGGTGCTGATGATTTTATCTCTAAACCTATTGAGCATAATGAATTACAAGCACGGGTAAGAGCAGGATTACGCCTGCATCAGTTGAGTAGAGATTTGCAGGCTCAAAAGTTGCTTCTAGAATCAGAAATGTCAGAAGCAGCAGAATATGTGCGATCGCTGCTACCTCTTTCTATGACTGAACCCTTCAATATAAATTTTCGATTCATTCCCTCACGACAACTCGGCGGTGACTGTTTCGATTACTATTGGCTCGATGATGACTATCTGGCAATTTACTTACTCGATACGGCCGGACATGGACTCAAAGCCACTCTTCCTTCTGTTTCAGTGCTGAATTTGCTGCGTTCCCGTGCGCTCAAAGGTCTTGATTACTATCAACCTAGTGATGTATTGAAGGCTTTAAATGACACTTTTCAGATGAATTATCAAAATGATAAATACTTTACCATTTGGTACGGAGTTTACAACCGAACCAACCGCCAGTTAATTTATGCTAGTGCAGGTCATCCACCAGCAGTTTTAGTAACCGGCACATCTCCAAGAAAGTCTGAAGTTCAACTCCTAAAAACCCCTGGTATGCCAGTTGGCATGTTTCCAGAGGCAAAATATGTTGATGGGTTTTGCAATATTGAAAAATTCAGTACCCTTTATATTTTTAGTGATGGCGCTTATGAAATAACTAAATCAGACGGCACCCTTTGGAGTTTGGATGCTTTTATTCAGCTACTAGTTAGCTTACAAGATCCTGTTGATAGCCAACTCGAACGCGTACTCAGTTATTTAATAGCTCTAAACTCCAAAGATGCTTTTGATGATGATTTATCTATTTTGCAAATGAAGTTTGATTAATTACGTATTAGAGACTACAACCTGATTAAATGCATCTTGGCTGGGAAATATTTCAAATACTTTATCCATATTAGTCAGTTCAAATAATATTCTGACTTGCTCATTAATTGAGCAGAGAACAAGCTTAATATCTGAGGCTCGCAAGGTTTTAAAAGCTAATACTAAAGCTCCCAAACCCGAACTATCCATAAACGTTACATCTTTAAAATCAACTAACACAATTTTCGCACCACTTTCTAGAATATTTGTGATATTTTGTCGAAAGTCTTGTGAAGTTGTGGCATTCAAATTACCACTGAGCTTAATAACTTTTACTTGCTCTCTCATAATTATGTCACTCTGACTTATGTAAATAATACTCTGATTTCGCTATTATAGAACATTTAAAAATGCTTGTAAAATAAAATTTAAGCTTAGATATTGAGTAATAATTGATAATTAATCGGGATAGAGAAAGATTAATTATAAAAATTTGAATCTTTTTTTTCGTAATTAAAATTTTTTTAGCTTAATTAAGTATAGTTTTTTTACTATAAATAGACCAACTATAAATCAACCAGCAAAGTAAGTTGATACGATCGATATCTGGTATATTTAGTTTTGTAAAGATGTAAAAGTGACCAATTTATAAGCAGTTCGTTTATTTGATGTTCTATCATGTATGTTGATTTTTTAACGCCGACTTACTTGCATCTTCTCGATTTAGATATAGGACTAGTATTTGATTTCTGAAAAGATGCGTAGGGTGTGTAGCTGCGAGAGTACGGCACCATTATCAAAGGTTTAGTGTCTTACGAACTGCGTTTTAACACACCCTACAATACCTAATTTTGTTCAAAAATCAAAGATGATTCCTATATATACTTACTTACATACAAGCTGAAGTTACTGCTTTTCAGATTATTTACCAAATATTTTTGCAAAACTGAAATTCTCCAATAAATCTCACGATCGTAGCTGTCATTAAGCAATTCAAAATTCAAACAGTCTAGACTACACTTACGTATAGCTAAACCTAGTCCAGCAGCAGCTTTCCCTCCGTGAGTATTTATGATAGTAACTAGGATCTACATTTATTTATGTCCAATTACTTACATAATTGAAAAAATTTACCTCTGGACTACCGCTCTAGAGCCAAAAATTTAGGTTTTAACAGCGCCAAGCAAGCTAGAACCGACACCAAGGCTTTATAAAGAAGTTTTCTTGAAGGCATCGCCTTTGCTATTTTAGTATTCCCAATATCTGTCATTTATCGACAAACAATACAAAAAGTAAAGAGTTATGAATTTATTACTCCTAACTCCTGGAAAGACTTGGATTAATCGCGTCTCTACTCCTGACGCCCTCAAACAGGACTCACTTTAGCTCTGTAAAGCAACTTTTCACCTTGAAGGTAGCCAGTGTAGCGTACTTTGACTGTTTCTCCAGGTTGTGCAGTTCCCTCCAGCAATTGGTGCAGTTGGGGATCGTAAGGTAATTCTGCTCCCACAGGGGCGATCGCTTCTACTCCCCACGCCTGTAACAGCTTTTCTAGGGGTTTCTGCACCAAGGGTATTATTTTGACTGCTGCTAGCTGAGGATTCTCCTGCGCTTTCTGTGCTGCTGTTGGCCATTGCAATAATAAAGACTCCAGCAGTTGCAAACTCGACTGCTGGAGTTCTTGTAGTAATATTTCTCGCTGTTGTTCTAATTGAAGCTGCGAGCGATCGTACTCTCTTCTTAAATCTGTAATTTCTTGTAACAATTCCTGAGTAGGCGCTGTTTTCTCTGGTAATAACTCTACGGTTGAAAAAGTTGCGATTAATTCATTCAATGGCATCTGTAGCACTGGCGAAAGCTTAAGCAGCACATCTACCCGCATCTGCTCTAACTTTCCTTGGCGTAAGCGTAAAAGTTGACGTTCTGAGACACCAGCAGCGCGACTCAGACCTTTAAAACTAGAAATACCTACCTGTTGCATTAAATCTTGCAACTTTTGGGAATGGAGCATTGGGGCATGGGGCATGGGGCATTGGGGAGGCAGTGACGGGTACGCAGGGGTTTCCCCAACTGGAGCAACTGCCGTCATTGGGCATTGGGCATGGGGCATTGAGCATTGGGCATTGGGAAATAATTGTTATAACTCCTAACTCCTAACTTTTAACTCCTAACTCCCCAGTTCCCAATGCCCTATTCCCTATTCCCTAATTCCTATTCTTCCAGTAAACTTCTCAACATCCAAGCTGTCTTTTCGTGTACTTGCATCCGCTGAGTCAATAAATCGGCGGTAGGTTCGTCGTTAACTTCCTCTATCACCGGGAAAATAGACCGTGCAGTTCTGACTACGGCTTCTTGTCCTTCCACAAGTTCGCGAATCATCTCCACAGCTTTAGGAACTCCGGGAGTTTCTGGAATCGAACTCAGTTTGGCATATTCGCTGTAGGTTCCTGGTGCAGGATAGCCAAGCGCTCTAATTCTTTCGGCTATTAAATCAACTGCTAAGGCTAATTCTGTATACTGGGTTTCAAACATCAAATGCAATGTTTGAAACATCGGCCCCGTTACATTCCAATGGAAGTTATGAGTTTTCAGATACAGTGTATAAGTGTCGGCTAACAGGTGAGATAAACCATCGGCAATTTTACCCCTACTCGCCTCGTCAATGCCGATATTTACATTTTTGACTGTTACTTTCGATGACATAATTTTCTCCTAATTAGGTTATATGTAATGGGGGATTGGAAATTGGGTATAGGAAAGAGGACTTAGGGACAAGGGGAAAGACTTGATTGTAAGTTCTAAACTTTTGTCACCTTGTCCCCCTTGTCTCCTTGTCTCCTCTGCTCCCCTGCTCCTTATTCCCCACTCCCATTTTCTATGCCAAGTGCATCTTCAAAACGCTACGGGGTGCTTTACGAACTCTGGCTAAAACGGTTTCTTTGCCTAAACGCTGGCAAGCTTCATACCGATGGCAACCAGAAAAGCCATAATATTGTCCATCTACTTCTAGGACATCAATAGGTTCTTGCTGCCCAATCTCCGCAATCGATTCCATTAAGGCTTGTACTTTATTTGGATCGTTTGTACGCGGCAATGGCCGTTTTATCTGATTTAATGGAATTTCTTGGACTTTTACCATAAAGAGTTTATCCAACTAATTCTGTTTTTTGTCTCTATATAAATCATAGTCATTATGACTTCGTTTTGCAACTAGTATTTAGGGCAAAATTGGTAATGGTATCATTGGAGCATTCATGCGACAAAAAAACCGCACTACAAAGCAATTGGAAAATCAGCTCCAACGACGCATTAAGGGGCAGAAGACGCTTGAGTACTCGCTATCGCTTCCCTATCAGATAGCCATGAAATTTTCGTTTTGGCGTTTTCCCCACGCTGTACTTACAACATTTTGTCTATTGGGACTGACTGCTGCATCAGGGCCTGAAAGCAACATCCAGGATATAGAACTGAAAATTGGGATTGTGCAGCGATTTGGCGCCGAAGCCACAGCCAAGCTGCAACTGGAACCGATAAAAGGCGATCGCTTAAAGCTAAAATTTCAAGTGGGCAATAAGCAGCAAGTCCTGTTTACGAAAAATCCTGTAAAGCTGGAAACAGTTATGCAAGCTTTACCCCAGTCAGCAGTCGAAGAAGTAGTAGTTTTGGGCACATACCGTACTTTTGAAACTGCGGAAGACAGTGCTAAGAAATGGCGTTCTCAGGGAATGGAAGTGGAAATAGCCCAGCCAGAACGCTGGCAGGTTTGGGCTAAACGAGATGTTTACAGCACCCCTTTACTGCGACGTTTGTTATTACAAAACATCCAAGCTTCTACTAAAGAAAAAGTATATCTTGATACTAAAGTTTTGAAGCAAGTACCGCGAGTGAGTTGGGTGGTGGATGGTAATCGCTATAGCCCAAATAACTTGGAAATTAGCACTGATAAAAACTTAATTCGGGTAAATAAAACCGAAAAACAAGAGTTTGCTCGTCTTTATGCCGGTCGAATGACTTTGCAGCCAAATGCTTATGGCACATATACTCTAGTTAATCAAGTACCTTTAGAAACTTATTTGCGTGGGGTTGTACCTTACGAAATAGGAACAGATGCACCAAAAGCGGCGCTGGAAGCTCAGGCAATTCTCGCTCGGACTTATGCTTTGAGAAATTTACGTAGGTTTGCCGCCGATAACTATCAGTTGTGTGCTGATACTCACTGCCAAGTTTATTATGGGTTGAAGGGAGCAGCAGCCAAAACAGACCAAGCGATCGCCTCAACTAAGGGTAAAGTACTAACTTATAAAAATGAACTCGTAGACGCCCTGTATTCTTCTACCACTGGTGGCGTCACCGCTTCCTTTAGCGATGTCTGGAATGGCGAAGATCGGCCCTATCTGCGCCCCGTACTGGATGCTCCGACTAATTTTTGGAACTTGTCTAAGCAGAATTTAGCAGATGAAAAGAATTTTCAGAAATTTATTAATACGCAACAAGGATTTAATGAAAGCAAGTGGGATATGTTTCGTTGGCATAAAGAAACGCCTTTAAAAGATATTATCAAGGACTTGCAGAAGTTTTTACAGGTGAAAAACAGTCCCCATGCCAAATTTAAGACAATTCAGGCTATGGCAGTAGTGGAGCGCAGCCAGAGTGGACGTATCCTGGAACTTGCGGTTAAAACCGATCGCAGTACCTTTATTTTGCACAAAGACGAAGTTCGCAGTGCTTTTGCCGCTCCTACAAGTACGCTTTTTTACATCCAACCTCTGAACAAAGGCAAACCGGAACTCTGGGGATACGCTTTTATTGGTGGTGGATTAGGACATGGAGTCGGCTTGAGTCAAACTGGCGCTCAAAATTTAGCTAAACTAGGTTGGCCAAGTCCAAAAATTCTCCAATTTTACTATCCTGGTACTCAGATTCAAATTCTCAACAAAGAGACTAAGCTTTAAGCTTATTAACATTCAAGTTGCATTTTTCGCTAGCAGTCAGGAGTTAAGAAGAGGCAAAAAATAGCGAGGAAACTCATACTTAAAAAATTAAGCAGGAACACAACATTTACTGCGTTCCTGCTCAACACAAAATTAGACTTTTTGTCAAAGTCGCCTTCAGAAGTACACACGGCATTGCATTGCCAGGGTGTTAACTCTAGATATCCTGTTTGTATTTTGTCAACATTAGTAACTCTTGCAAGAGGTTTATGTTTGAGTCGCTTAACTCTTAGTAAAGGTCTTCTTCTTTGTGAGTTTCGATTGTTACGTCAGAGGTTGGGTAGGCGACACAAGTCAGTACATATCCTTTTTCTATTTGTTCATCATCTAAGAATGACTGATCGCTCTGATCGACAGTACCCTTGGTGAGTTTACCTGCACAGGTCGAGCAAGCACCAGCGCGGCAAGAATAAGGCAAGTCAAGACCAGCTTCTTCAGCAGCATCTAGAATATAGGTATCGTCATCAACGTCAATTGTTTCGTTCAGTCCTTCAGCCTCGTTGATTAGTGTCACTTTATAAGTTGGCATTGAGTAATCCTCTCTTTTGCGAACGGCAGTATAAGTTATCTTAAGGCAAAGGTCACGGCTGTTCTGTGGAATTAGCCGTTGGTTCAAATTTGCTTCAATTCTGATACTACGAGAAAAATTAAACGATGTGACTGGAAATTGAACCCGATTAGTAATGAAATTTAGTTACTTAATCCCGATAAGTTTTCTTTATATTATTTTCGACCCTAGTCAGGTTGTAATTAGAAAAAATTATATACCTAAAACAGAAACATGAGTAAGGTTAATGTTACCGATATTTTGTAGAACTTACGTAGAAGAGATTCCCCAGCCCCTTTAAAAAATAGGGCTATTTCATTTTCTAATCTGATTTAAATGCGCCCGTTATAACAGTAGAGATGTAATTTTTCTTTTGCCATTTTTTTGTTCATAATATTGACAAATTTCTGAGATGATGGATAAAAAAAGGGCTTTTGTTTTGAAGTCTTCATTTTTGAGTACACGTAATTCTATCTAGCTTTAAATAAAGTCTTATCGATCCTTGAGGGGGTAGGACGAATGTTGTAGAGTCTAGACTGGTGAACCCCATGAAGAGAGAATCTCACCACTAAAAGCGTGGGAAGATCGAGAACAGAACTAATGAGGATCATGTATAATTCAGAAGCAGCTTTGGAAAAAGCAAGAGTGCGTGTAGGTTTGGTAGGTACTGGGTATGCGGCAAAGTTTCGGGCTGAGGCATTGCTCCATGATGAGCGATCGCACATAGTCGCAGTTGTTGGTCATACAAGAGAAAAAACCGAAAACTTTGCTAGAGACTACCAAATTGAAGTCTTGAATACTTGGCAAGAGCTAGTAGAGCGTGAAGATATAGACCTAGTAGCAATCTCCACTATTAATCGAGATCATGGGGCGATCGCTCGTGCAGCACTTAGCAACGGCAAACATGTAATTGTAGAGTATCCTCTTTCGTTGGATGTATTTGAAGCCGAGGAACTGATTGCCTTAGCCAAAGCACAACAAAAACTCCTACACGTTGAACATCTGGAACTTTTAGGTGGTTTGCATCAAGCTTTGAAGCAAAACTTAGACAAAATTGGTGAGGTATTTTATGTTCGCTACAGCACCATCAATCCTCAAAATCCTGCACCCCGCAAATGGACTTATAACCACGAGTTGTTCGGCTTTCCCTTAATTGGTGCCCTGTCTCGCCTACATCGCCTCATCGATTTATTTGGTACAGTATTTACAGTTAACTGTCACCAGCGATATTGGGAAATAGAACCGGAATACTACCAAACCTGTTTCTGCAATAGTGAACTGTGCTTTAATAGTGGACTTTTAGCCCAAGTAGTGTATGGCAAAGGCGAAAGTATTTGGCAATCAGAGCGGAAGTTTGAAGTTCACGGTGAAAAAGGTGGTTTAATTTTTGATGGCGACACCGGAATATTCGTGCAGCCAGGGGAAACAACACCTATAGAGGTTGGGCCTCGCCGGGGTTTGTTCGCCAAAGATACGAGGATGGTGTTAGACCATCTTTTTGACGGGACTCCTTTGTACGTTACCCCAGAGGAAAGCTTGTATACCCTGCATGTTGCTGATACTGCACAAAGAGCTGCACAGACAGGGTTAACTATGTTTATGAAAGATACTTTAGATAAAAGTTAATGAAAACTGAACTAATTGTTATTTTATCCCAACGAGAAATAGAGAAAATGCGTCAAGCTGGGCGTTTAGCTGCTAAACTTCTCCAGCATCTAGAACCCTTTGTGAAACCAGGGGTTAGCACTCTCGAACTCAATGATGAAGCCGAACGTTGGACGCAAGCGCATGGAGCAAAAAGCGCACCCCTTGGCTATAAGGGTTATCCTAAATCGATTTGCACCAGTGTAAATGAGGTCATTTGTCACGGCATTCCCAACGCCAAGCAAATTCTCAAAGAAGGTGACATCGTTAATATTGATGTCACACCGATTGTTGAAGGTTATCACGGCGATACATCCAAGACATTTTTTGTTGGTTCTCCTTCCCCAAAAACGAGAAAGCTGGTAGAGGTTACAGAAGAGTGTTTGCGTCTAGGGATTGCTGAAGTTAAACCTGGGGCACGCATTGGCGATATTGGTGCAGCCATTCAAGAGTATGCTGAAGGACAAGGCTTTTCGGTAGTGCGAGATTTCGTTGGCCACGGCATCAGTAATATTTTCCATACTGCGCCGGATGTTCCCCACTATGGCACACGCGGTAAGGGCAAGCGCCTCAGACCAGGGATGGTTTTTACCATTGAGCCAATGATTAATGAAGGTACTTACGAAGTCGAAGTTCTGGGCGATAAGTGGACGGCGGTAACGCGCGATCGCAAGCTTTCTGCTCAATGTGAGCATACTCTAGCTGTAACTGAAGATGGGGTTGAAATTCTTACCTTAGCTGAAGGCGAGAATTACTGAGTAATGAGTAAGTTGAAATCCTTACCTTAGCTGAAGGCGAGAATTACTGGGCTGTATGATTAATAATTCCAAGTAATTCTGTCTCAATTGTTACATTAAGTTCGTTTTGGAGAAGGTTGTTTCTGTTTTGAAACACTAAGCTGAGGATTTAAAAATGGGGGGATGGGACACTCTAGCGTCATGGCGATCGCTCTGAGTAAATCTGCTTCTGAAGGAGTAACTTTGTTATCTAATAATACGGTGTGGGCGCAAGCATCAACAATAGATTGTTTGAGTTTGGGAGTGGCAAGACGCAGGCGCTCAATACTTTTCTTTAGTTCAGTAAAATTACAACTTAATGGCATTTCTGGTTTTTCTTGCTCTCCGGCTTTGGGAAGTCGAAAAACTCCAGAACGAAAAGCATAGGCGATGTCTTCAGTAGACGCATCAGGTTGGGAGTGTCCGACACGAGCAATTACGGACAATATTAATAGACTATCTGGCCAAATTTGTTCGATGGAAGTAAATTCTACGGTTGTAGTAGATGCAGGATTTATACTAGGTTGCAGACGATACCACAGTATTAACTGCAACACAAAATGCCACAGCGATAAACTTCCCGTAGCTACAACTAAACCGTGGACGCATTTGCATAGCCTTTGGCATTCTTTGGCAGAGTTTTGGCGCAATATAGGCACTGCCAAATCCACAAGTGGCAAGCGAATTCTGGGATCTAACTGACTAATTTCGCTACTTAGTTCCAAGGTTTTCTCTACCAAATCAGCAGGCTGTACCTCTCGTAACCAAGCAATCTGACGTTCTTGAATTTGGCGATTTTCCGTATCTAAAGCTAGCGCCAAAGCTAGGGCCATTGCACTTTGTTGCTCCCGCGCACCCAAACGCAAAGATTCTGGTAACTGCGATAACAGCGCTTGAGCATGGGCAAAATGCTCTGGTGTAACGCTGCCAACTTGGTTTACAACCTGTTTTGGTGTGGCACTGTCACCACCAGCAAAGCCCATTGTTAGGGATTCTTGGGAAGGGGAACGCATCTGATTGCGAGATGGCATTGCTGCTAAATTGCTGACGTTCAAACCCCCAACCCGACGGATACGTTCTGCTAAGGGTGGGTGGGTAGAAAACATATTTTCCCAAAAAGAGGGGTTAAGGGCATTGCTAAAAAACATGTGGCTAGAGGCTTCTGCTCCGGGCGAAATCAAGCGTGAATCCATCCGTTGGAGTTTTTGAAAGACTCCGGTAAGTCCGTTGGGGTTGCGAGTGAACTGTACGGCTGAAGCATCAGCGAGAAATTCGCGTTGGCGAGAGACTGCGGCTTTAATCAAGCGTCCGCAAAGTAATCCGATACCGCCAATGGCCATTAGTGCCAAACCAAACGCCCAGATAGGTAAACCCTTGTCTTCCTTTCCTAAGCGGAAGCTATCGCGAAGGCGCCAGAGTAATTCCCCAGTTAAATAAATGAATAAAATCCCATGCAGTAGTCCCACTAAACGCAAATTTAGCCGCATATCTCCATTGAGAATATGACTGAATTCGTGCCCGATGACTCCTTGTAGTTCATCCCGGCTCAAGTGTTCCAAAGTTCCACGGGTAACTCCAATTACAGCATCATTGGGCGAAAATCCGGCAGCAAAGGCATTAATGCTGGTTTCTCTGTCGAGGAGATAAACTTGGGGGACAGAAATACCAGAAGCGATCGCCATTTCCTCGACAATATTTAATAGTTGTCGCCCTTGTTCGTCGGCTATTTCTGGTAGCAGAAGTCTTCCTCCTAACTCTTGGGCGATGACGCTTCCGCCTTGACGGAGACAGGCAATTTTGTACAAACTTCCGATGGCGATCGCAATTATTGTAATCCCAGCTACGTAGAGAAATAACCCTGGATGCCACCAAACACGAGGAGCCATGCGAAACAGAAATAAACTGGCAAGATAAATTGCCATAATCATGACTGCGATCGACAGGGAAAATAACCCAATTAATTGTTGCGTATTTTGGCGTGCCCGATCCTGATGTTCAAAGAAGTTCATAGATACCTAAAAAGATACGCGTGGAGCATTTCTTATTTCTGGGGTAGCTTCAGGGAGCAATTCTGCAACAGTAAAGTTAAATGTATTTGCCACCAAGTTGCTGGGAAAAGATTCGCTCTTGGTGTTGTAAAGTGTCACCGCGTCATTAAAAGCCTGACGGGCAAAAGCAATCCGGTTTTCAGTGGAAGATAATTCTTCCATTACCTGAGTCATGGCGCGATCGGCTTTCAATTCTGGATAAGATTCTGAAAGTACCATCAATCGACTTAACGCACCCGTCAGCGCCCCTTCAGCATTGCCCAACTGTTGCATCGCTTGGGGATCGCCAGGATTTTGTACCGCACGACTGCTAGCATTAATTGCAGAATTCCGAGCGGCAATAACTGCTTCTAAGGTTTCTCGCTCATGTTTCATGTAACCTTTGGCAGTTTCCACCAAGTTGGGAATTAAATCATAGCGGCGCTGTAATTGAACATCGATTTGAGAATAAGCATTTTTGTAACGGTTGCGATACTTAACTAAATCGTTGTAGGCATTAATGATAATTACAGCAACAATGGCAACTAAAGCAACAGAAAATATTAAAAGCCCCATATTTTTAGATTATTTCCATCAGGTACTTACTTTTTTGCAGATTTACCAAACACGGTAATCTTGATATCCAGCAAAATTAGTGTGGATATAAAGATGAGTCTACTTATAGCAAGTTGGCTTTGTCGTCTGTAGAATTAGTTACGCAAGTTTACTGATGTAGGATTTTTAAATAACCGCAGAGGCGCAGAGAACGCAGAGTGCCAAACTATTTGTGAACTCTAAGTATTTAGGCATAAATAAATTAAAGTTTGTAAGCTAAACCACATCTAGTTTGCATAATCTGAAATTGTACATTTCTTGTGGGGTAGGCGTCTCGCCCGCCCAATATATGCAAGTTCAATGTGGAACAGCTTAGTAAAGACTTTATACCAATTTAATGTGAAGTTGCACATATCTTGATCCCCCTAAATCCCCCTTGAAAAGGGGGACTTTGATAGATGTTTTTCCGGTTCCCCCCTTTTTAAGGGGGGTTAGGGGGGATCGAATTCTATGCAGCTTTATAA